>DATAAL010000165.1:0-5852 GCA_036260145.1 Longimicrobiaceae bacterium
CGGTCAGCGCGCGGGGACGCCGCTTCGTGCGGGGGACTCCCGGGGCCTCCGGCGTGCCTCCCGGAGCGCCGCGCGCGCCTCCGCCAGCTCCTCCGCCATCCGCGTCCGCCCCTCCTCCCCGATCTCCTCCCCCCCGAAGCGCGCCCGCAGGTACAGCCCGACCAGGCGCTCCGCGCTCGCCACGCCGGCCCCTCCCTCCCGGCGCAGCCTCTCCACGAAGTCCAGCGGCCCCTCACCTTCCTCCCCGGGGTACCCGGCGCGCGCATAGGCCCGGCGGAGCGCCTGGTAGGTGCGCGCCTCGGGGGAGAGCGGGCGCCTCCCTCGGCGCCCCCCCCGCAGGAGGACGCCCAGGGCGGCCGCCCCGGCGAGCCAGGGGAGGAGATCGCGTAGGGGGAGTCCCCCTCCGTCCCGCGCCGGGCGCTCCCCGCCGCTCCCGCCGCCGTCGAACCACTCCTGCACCCGGCGGAGCCCGGCGACCTGCGCCTCCAAGTCGTACCCGATCACCCACTTGTACCACCGGTACTGCACCCCGTCCAGCCAGAGCAGGGCGGGGCGGCTCCATGATGCCCCCTGCTCCGTGGCCAGCGAGCGGCTCCCCGGCGGGGTGGGATCGAAGGGGACCCACCCCACCCCCGGGAACCACACCTCCACCCAGGAGTGGGCGTCGTTCCCGGTGACCACCAGGTAGCGGCCGAACTCGTTCCACTCCCCGCCCAGGAAGCCGTTGACGTTGCGGGCGGGGATCCCCGCGGCGCGGAGGAGCACCACCATCGCGCTGGAGAAGTACTCGCAGTGCCCCGCCCGCCGCCGGAAGAGGAAGCTCTCCAGCCGCGCCTCCTCGGCGCTCCGCGGGAGCTCCAGGGTGTAGCGGAACTCCTCCCGGAGCCAGCGCTCCACGGCCCGTGTCTGGTCGTAGCGGGTGGGGTGCCCGGCCACCAGGGAGTCGGCCAGGCGGCGGACCCGGGGGGAGAGCGGGGGGAGCTGGAGGAAGACGGCCTGCCACGGCTCCGCGTCCTCCGGCGCGGCGCGCAGCGCCTCCTCCGGCGGGAGGGGGGCGGCGGAGAGGGCGTCGTAGGCGGGGGAGTCGGAGCCGAAGAAGCGCACATCCCCGGTGGGATCCGCCACGGGGCGGATGGCCGAGCGGGGGCGGACCTCCACCACCGGGTGCAGGCCGAAGAGGACCCGAGCCCCCGGTGGGCCGCCGTACACCCGGTAGCGGCGCAGGGGGACGCCCCAGCGCGCACGGTAGGTGGAGGGGGGGAGGGTGGCGAAGGGGATCCCCGGGGTCCGCGACCAGCGGGTCCCGTCGAAGCGGTCGTAGGAGCGCCCGCGCCAGTGCAGCGCGCCGGCGGCGGCGGGGCGGCCCTCCGGGAACTCCACCCGGAAGGCGACCTCGGGGTTGGAGGAGATCCGCCCCCCGTGCTCCGCCAGGGAGACCGGGTCGCCGAAGCCGGCCATGACCGCGGCGCCGCCGGGGCGGCCGCGCACGTTCCAGTGCCGGGGGAGGCGAGGGAAGACCAGGAAGACGGCGACGCTGCACAGCACCGTGACCCCGGAGAGGGCGGCGGTGGCGGACAGGAAGGAGCGCCCCGCCGGGACTCCCCCGACGCCGAAGCGCTCCCCCTCGCGCCGCAGGTGCCCGGTCATCAGCGCCAGGGTGGTGAGGACGACGTAGGCCACGAACGCCACCGCGAACCCCAGCCCCGGGGAGTAGGCGGTGGACGCGATCATCAGGGCGAAGGAGAGCGCGTACAGCCGCATGTCGTTGCGCGTCTCCAGGGGGCGGAGCGTCTCCCCCACCAGGAGGAAGAGGAGCATCGCCATGACGGCAGGCATGAAGTCGCCGGCCGCCACGAAGGCAACGTACGCCGCCCAGGCGAAGAGCCCCAGCACCCCGGTGCGGATGGCGCGCTCGGTCCACGCCCCCCACTCCGCGGGGGGGAGGCGGAAGAGGGCCAGGGCGAGCCCGGCCCCCGCCCCGAGGAGTCCGGGGGAGAGCCCCGCGCCGGCGGTGAAGGCCGCCAGCGCGGAGAGCGCCATCCCGGCGGCCAGGCGGCGGTGCAGCACCGGGACGGTCACCGGGCTCCCTCCATGGCCGGGTACACGTCTCCCCACTCCGCCCCTCCGGCGCCCCCGGGGGTGATCAGGACGCACTCGGCGGGCAGGGCCGGGGGCCTCACCCGAGGGGCGTCAGGGCGGAAGCGGGCGCGGGCCAGCGCGTCCAGCACCCGCGCCAGCTGTCCCGCCCCCGCTCCGGGCGCCACCCGCGCCTCCCCCGTGGCCACCCCGAACGCCTCACCGCGCCCCGCGGCGCGGGCGGCGAGCGCCGCCACCGTGGCCACGGCCCGCTCCGCCGCCTCGCCCTCGGGGGCGCGCAGGTCCAGGCAGAGCCAGAGCGCCCGCGCGCGGTCGCGCTCGAACTCCCGCACGGTGGGCTCTCCCGTGCGCACGCTGGTGCGCCAGTGCACGTCGCGCGGGTCGTCGCCGGGGCGGTAGGGGCGGAGCGCGCGGAACTCCCCCCGGCCCCCCGGAGCGCCCGTGCGCGCTGCGTCCCGGAGCAGGGTGCGCCGCCCGGCGGGGCGGGGGTCCCGGACCGGGAGGTCGGTGCGCGGCCACACCACCACCTCCCCGGGGAGCTCCAGGTCGCGCTCCTTGCGGAAGAGGCCGAAGGGGAAGGAGGTGGCGAGGACCACCCGCTCCAGCGGGTACACCCCGCGCCGCTCCCAGACGTGCTCCACGCGCGCCGCGCGGGCCTCCCCGGACGCCAGGGTGGGGATCCACGCTCGCCCGGGGAGCTCCGCCTCCCCGACCTCCACTGCGAAGCTGGGGAGCCGTCGCTTGCGGTTGGCGACCTCGTACCCGATGCGCGCCGGCTCTCCGGCCGAGGACCCGGGGAAGGTCCGCCGCCGCACCTCCACCCCGCGGAGCGTCTGCTCGGACATCCACCCGCTCAGGGTGATGAAGCCGAACACCGCCCCCAGGAGGAGGAAGAGGAGGTTGTTCCCCGTCCCCACCGCGGCGAGCCCCAGCACCAGCGACCCCAGCGTCACGGTCCACCCGGAGCGGGTGAAGCGCAGGCGGCGGGGTGGCCGGAGCCGGCGGCGGAGGGCGGGGAGGAATTGCGAGCGATTCAAGGGATCAAGCTGCAGGGAACGTCCGTGGGTGGCAGTGACGGCCGCCCCCACCCGGCGCTTCGCGCCCCCCTCCCCCAACGCCGGGAGAGGGGAGCAACGGCGGATGTGACGGCTACGTAAGCAGTTGCGTGAGGGATGTGCGCCCGCAGGGGCGAGACCCGCGTAGTTTGCGGGTCTCGACTCCGTTACGCATGGTTGTATCATGCGTTACGGAGCGCCAGCCCGACCCCTGCGCCAGCGGGGGACACGCCCAAACCTGCTGTTCAAAGCTGCAAAACTAGCGGCTGCACCTCAGACCGGGATCGGGACGCCGGCCGCGATCTCCTCCAGCACCGCGGCCGCCTCCTCATGCGCCCCCGCCCCCCCCGCGGAAGTCCCCGCCACCAGCACCCGGTGCGCCAGACACGGCACCACCAGCCGCCGCACGTCGTCCGGGACCAGGTACTCCCGCCCGTCCACCAGCGCGTACCCTCGTGCCGCCCGGAACAGGGAGACCGCCCCCCGCGTGCTCACCCCCGCCCGCAGCCGCCCGTCTGAGCGGGTGGCCCGCACGACCTCCATCAGGTAGTCCACCAGCGACGGGTCCGCGTGCACCCGATCCACCCGCTCCTGCAGCTCCAGCACCTCCCCCGACCCCATCACCGGCTCCAGCCCCTCCACCGGGTCGCGGCCGGAGGGGCCCAGCAGGATCTCGCGTTCCTCCGCGGCGTCCGGGTACCCCACGGCCAGCCGCATCAGGAAGCGGTCGAGCTGGCTCTCCGGGAGCGGGTAGGTGCCGTGCTGCTCCAGCGGGTTCTGGGTGGCCAGCACCAGGAAGGGGCGCGGCAGCTCCCAGCTCCGCTCGTCCAGGGTGACCCGCCCCTCCTGCATCGCCTCCAGGAGCCCGCTCTGGGTGCGCGGCGGGGCCCGGTTGATCTCGTCGGCCAGGAGCACCTGGGTGAAGACCGGCCCGGGGCGCGTCTCGAACTCCTGCAGGCGTGGGTTGTAGAGAGACACCCCCAGGACGTCGGAGGGGAGGAGGTCGCTGGTGAACTGGATGCGGCGGAAGTCCAGCCCCAGCGCCGTCGCCAGGGCGCGGGCGAGGGTGGTCTTCCCCACGCCGGGGACGTCCTCGAACAGGACGTGCCCCCCGGCCAGCAGGGCGGCCGTGGCCAGGCGGACGGTTTCCCGCTTCCCCCGGAAGGCGGTGCCCACGGCGTCCACCAGGCGGCCCAGGAGACGGAGATCCACCGGCGGCCTCCGCAGCGCGGTTGCGGGTGCGTTGTGCATGGGATGGAGATCGGTTGGGATGGATCGGAGACGAAACGTACCCAAGGACTCGCGGCGGTGCCAGGGGCCGGAACCCTACGGGCGCGCCGGGTACCATTCATTTCCGGGAGCGGCCCGCACCTTGCGGCGCCCGCCCCGAGGTGTCAAATACACGGGGCGCCGGGCCGTCCACTCCGCGCCTTCCGCTTCCTCCCCCGAGCGAGCTGTTCATGAGAACACCTTTCCTTGCCGTGGCGGCGCTCGTCGTCGCCGCCGGCTGTACCGGCGACGACGATTCCGATCCCACCGCCTCCAGCCAGGGTGCGGCCTTCCTCTCCTGCGTCTTCGGATCAGGGATCCAGCTCGGGGTGGGGGAGGTGCGGGCCTTCCGCGGCACCGAGGGGGAGGTCCTGTGCGTGGACGCGGGCGGGGACGCCGCCGAGTTCACCCTGGTCCCCTTCTTCGCCTCCAGCAACGGGGAGGCCCGGCTCCGGGTGTCCACCCTGGGGGGGAACCTGCAGCCGGTCACCGGTCCCCCCAACCCCTCGCTCGGGGGCGAGGAGGTGCCGGGCGCCGACCTCCCGGCGCGCGACCAGGAGTTCCACCTCCGCGTCCTGAACGAGGCCCGCCGTATCCTGCGGATCCGCTCCGCCTCCCCCGGGACCGCCCCGCTCGCCAGCCGCGCCGGCGGGTCCCAGCCGGCGCCCTCCGCGGCGCCCCCGTCGGTGGGAGACGTGATCACCCTCACCGTCCCACGCTTCGACCTTTCCGGCGTGAACCCGTGCGAGGTGGTGCACACCCAGCAGGGGCGGGTGGCGGCGGTCAGCCAGCGGGCCATCCTGGTCAACGACGTCGCCAACCCGTCCGGCGGGCTCACCGACGCCGAGCTGCAGACCTTCGGGCAGCAGTTCGACGACCTGGTGTACCCGGTGGACACGCAGTACTTCGGCACCCCCACGGACATCGACCAGAACGGCCGGGTGATCATCTTCTTCACCCGGAGGGTGAACGAGCTGACCCCGCCCAACTCCGGCGGCTACGTCGGCGGCTTCTTCTGGGCCGGCGACCTCTTTCCCCGCCAGGCCACCCAGCGGTTCGATGCCTGCCCCCGTGGCAACGTGGCCGAGATCTTCTACATCCTGGCCGCGGACCCGCAGGGGAGCATCAACAACAACCCGCGCTCCCGCGACCTGGTGCTGCGCAGCTCGCTCGGGACCATCGCGCACGAGCTCGAGCACCTGATCAACGCCTCGCGGCGCATGTTCGTCAACAACGCCAACCGCTTCGAGGAGACCTGGCTGGACGAGGGGCTGGCGCACTCCGCCGAGGAACTGGTCTTCTACCAGGCCACGGGGCTGGGCCCGCGACAGAACATCGACCTCGCCCGGCTGACGTCCTCGCCCGCGATCACGAGCGCGGTGAACCAGTACATGATCGAGAACTTCGGCCGTCTCCTCACCTACATGGAGG
>DATAAL010000166.1:0-2878 GCA_036260145.1 Longimicrobiaceae bacterium
TCGCACTGGGCGGGCACTCGCTCCTGGCGGTCCGGGTGGTCTCGCGGGTGCGCGACGCCTTCGGGGTGGAGCTCCCGCTGCGCGCGGTGTTCGAGGCGCCCACCGTGGCGGGGTTCGCGGAGCGGGTGGAGCGGGTGCTCCGGGCGGGGGACGGGACGGGGGCGCCCCCGCTCCTCCCCGTCCCCCGGGACCGGCCGCTCCCCCTCTCCTTCGCCCAGCGGCGCCTCTGGTTCATCGAGCAGCTCGACCCGGGGAACGCGGCGTACGTGATCCCCTTCGCGCTGCGCCTTCGCGGCGCGCTGGACGCGCGGGCTCTGGAGCGGAGCCTGGGGGAGCTGGTGCGCCGGCACGAGGCGCTGCGCACCACGTTCGCCGAGGTCGACGGGGAGCCGGTGCAGGTGGTCGGCACCCCCGTGCCCCCTCCCCTCCCCACGGTGGAGCTGCGGGGGATGCCGGAAGGGGAGCGCGAGCGGCTCCTGCTGCGGCTGGCCGGGGAGGACGCCTCCCGTCCCTTCGACCTGGCGCGCGGGCCCCTGCTGCGGGCGACCCTGGTGCGGCTGGGGGAGGCGGAGTGGGCGCTCCTCCTCGCCCTGCACCATATCGTCAGCGACGGGGGGTCGGTGGAGGTGCTGGTGCGCGAGGCGTCGGAGCTGTACGCGGCCTTCACGGAGGGGCGGGAGCCGCGGCTCCCCCCGCTCCCGGTGCAGTACGCGGACTACGCCGCCTGGCAGCGGGCCTGGCTCACCGGGGAGACGCTGGAGCGGCAGCTCGCCTGGTGGCGGGAGCGGCTGGCGGGGGCGCCCCCTACGCTGGAGCTCCCCACCGACCGCCCCCGCCCCGCGGCCGCCACGGCGCGCGGGGGGAGCCGCCGCATCTCCCTCTCCCCCGGGACCTCCGCGGCGCTGGAGGCGCTCGCCCGGGGGGCGGGGGCGACGCCGTTCATGGCGCTCCTGGCGGGGTGGCAGGCGCTCCTGGGCCGCTGGTCCGGCCAGGAGGACGTGTGCGTCGGCACCCCGGTGTCCGGGCGGGGCCGGAGCGAGACGGAGGGGGTGGTCGGCTGCTTCGTCAACACCCTGGTGCTGCGCGCCGACCTCTCCGGCGACCCCCCCTTCCACACCCTCCTCGGCCGCGTGCGGGAGACGACGCTCGGCGCCTACGCGCACCAGGAGCTCCCCTTCGAGCGGCTGGTGGAGGCGCTGCATCCGGAGCGCACCGCCGGCCACACCCCGCTCTTCCAGACGGTGTTCTCCCTGGACGCGGGCGAGGGGGGGGAGCTCCGGCTGGGGACGCTGGAGACGGAGCCGCTGGAGCGGGATGAGGAGGCCACCCGCTTCGACCTCAGCGTGGTGATGCGCCGGGAGGGGGAGCGCCTGGGCGGCTCCCTGCTGTTCCGCAGCGACCTCTTCGACGGGGCGACGGCGGAGCGGCTGCTCGGGCATTTCGCGCGGTTGCTGGAGGCAGTGGCGGGGGATCCGGAGCGGCGCCTCTCCCAGGTGGAGCTGCTCGCCCCGGAGGAGCGGCGGCAGATCCTGGAGGAGTGGAACGCCACGGAGGGGGCCTTCCCCCGCGAGCGGTGCGTGCACGAGCTCTTCGCCCGGCAGGCGCGGCAGACGCCGGACGCGACCGCGGTGGTGTTCGAGGAGCAGCGGCTCACCTACGCCGAGCTGGACCGGCGCGCGGACCGGCTCGCCCACCACCTGCGCGCACTGGGGGTCGGCCCCGAGGCGCGCGTCGGCCTCCTCCTGGAGCGCGGCGCCGAAACCGTGGTGTCCGTCCTCGGCATCCTCAAGGCCGGCGGCGCCTACCTCGCGCTCGACCCGTCCACCCCCGACGAGCGCCTCCGCTTCGTGCTGGAGGACGCCTGCGCCTGCGCCGTGGTGACGTGTGCCGCGCTGGCGGACCGGCTCGGCGGCTTCCGGGGCGCCCGGGTCCGCCTGGACACCGACCGGGAGGCGATCGAGCGCGCCCCGGCCGGGGTTCCCCCGGGGGAGGTCTCTGCGCAGAGCCTGGCGTACGTGATCTACACCTCCGGCTCCACCGGCACCCCCAAGGGCGTCCTGGTGGAGCACCGGGGGCTCTGCAACTACCTCCACTGGTTCGACCGGGAGGTGCTGGGCCAGTGCGGCTTCGCCCTCCCCCTGGTCAGCCGCCTCTCCTTCGACGCGCACGTGCGGCAGCTCTTCCCGCCGCTGCTGCGCGGCGAGGCCGTCTGGGTGCTCCCGGAAGAGACCGTCGCGGACCCCGGGGCGCTGCTGGAAGCCCTCACGACGCGGGAGCGGGTCAGCTTCGGGGGGGTGCCCTCGCTGTGGAGCGCCCTGCTGGAGCGGGTGCGCGTGGGCGAGGGTCCGAAGCCGGAGGGGCTGGTGGCGGTGCTGCTGGGGGGGGAGGCGCTGGGCCCGGAGCTGCTGGAGCGGACCCTCGCCGCCTTCCCGGGCGTCGCCGTCTGGAACCACTACGGGCCCACGGAGGCCACGGTCAACACCACCGCGGTGCGGGTGGAGGATCCGGCGCGGGTCACGCTGGGGCGGCCGATCGCCAACCTGCGCGTCTACCTGCTGGACGGGCGGGGGAGCCCGGTGCCGGTGGGGGTGCCGGGGGAGCTGTACGTGGGGGGCGCCGGCGTCTCCCGGGGCTACCTGGGCCGTCCGGCGCTGACGGCGGAGCGCTTCGTCCCCGACCCGTTCGCGGGGGAGCCCGGGGCGCGGCTGTACCGCTCCGGGGACCGGGCGCGCTGGCTCCCCACCGGGGAGCTGGAGTACCTCGGCCGCATCGACCACCAGGTGAAGGTGCGGGGCTTCCGCATCGAGCCGGGAGAGGTGGAGATGGCGCTGGAGCGGCACCCGGGCGTGCGCGAGGCGGCGGTGGTGGCGCAGGAGGG
>DATAAL010000167.1:0-13774 GCA_036260145.1 Longimicrobiaceae bacterium
GCTGCCGATGTTCGCCGTCAGGGTGTTCGTCCCAGCGGTGGTGCCGAGCGTCCAGCTCCCCACCGTCGCGATCCCGGCGTCGTCGGTGGTCCGGATGGAGTCGGTGACGCTGCCGCCGCCGGAGGCCACGCGGAAGGTCACGGTGGCGTTGGCGACCGGGTTGTTGCCGGAGTCGGTCACGCGGACCGAGGGCGCCGTCGCGACCGCCGTGCCCACGGTGGCCGACTGGTTGTTCCCCGCCACGATGGTCACCGTCGTCGGCGCGGACGAGCGGCCGGTGGCGGTGAAGGTGATCGAGCCCAGGCCCGGCGCGGAGGCGGTGACGCGGTTGGTCCCCGGCTGCGGCCCCAGGGTAAGGACGGCGGCGACCTCCCCGGTGTTGTCGGTGGCTTCGGCCAGGGGGCGGATGCTCCCGCCACCCTCGATGACGGTCCAGGTGATGCGGATGTTCCGGATGCCCCGGCCGGCCGGGTTGACGGCGCGCACCCGCAGGAAGTCCGGAGGCGGATTGCCGATCACGCCGGTCTGCCCGTCCCCGCCCGCGATCTCCAGCCGGACTCCGGCGTCGAGGGGCTGACCGACGGGATACAGGGAGACGTCCTTGCCTACGATGTGGGCCAGGATGATCAGCGCGTCCAGCGCCGTGACCTGGCCGCTGTCGTCGGCATCCCCGTTAGGGAATATGGTATATCCCGGTGGGAGGCTCTTCCCCACGACGTGCGACAGGACGGCCAGTCCGTCCATCGCGGTGATGGAGCCGTCGCCGTTCACGTCGCCCCGCAGTCCGGCGCCCCCCGACTGCGCGGCGGCGCCGCCGCTGGAGAAGAGCAGGGCCGTCAGCACCAGTAGCAACGTGAGCGGGTGAAATCCGGCGCGCACGTGTGGCGTTCTTGCGGACAAGGTCGGAGAGTGGGTGGGTAGGAAGGAGGAAATGGAGCCGGGCCGCGTGCATGGGGGGTGCGCGCGACCCGGCTCCGTCGGCTAGACCGGTCGATCCCGGCCGTCTCGTGCCTACGGGAGCGGGCGGGAGGAGAAGAGCGGCTGCTCGCTGGAGACCACCTGCGGGGTCAGGTTGCGGAACTCGACGGAGGCGACCACCTCCTCCATCCGCACCTTGAAGGCGCCGGCCTTCACGTCGCCCTTCGCCTCGAAGCGCATTACGAGCACCGCGGCGTCGGCGATCCCCTCGAGGGTGGCGCCGGCGAAGCGGATCTTCCCGGGCGCGGTCTCGTTCCAGGCTCCCGCGATCCCGCCGGGGAGCTCGGCGCCCACCAGGGAGAGCTTCCCGGTGTCGTACTCCAGCTCACCCTGATAGCTGGCCACCCTGTCCTCCACCTGCACCCGCCGCAGATGGAGTTCCACCTGGGTCGTGGAGCCGCTCTTTCCCGCGACCACCACCACCGGGTGGATCCCGGGGCCCAGCCCCTCCAGCACGTCGGGCTCCATCGGCTGCGCCGCATCCTTGCACGCCATGGTGAGCCCCACGCCCAGAGCCAGCGCGAGCACCCGGCTCCCGGCCTTCCATCGGGTCCTGCTCATCTCGTCCTCCTTGCTGCTCCGTAGGATCGCCCCGCCCGGACCTCGGACGGAGCCCGTGCCGTCACACGCTCGTTCAGGGGGCCACCACCCGGATGCGACCGCCGACCACCACCGGGAAGTCGTAGTTGGCGAAGCCGGTGCTGGTGGGACGGGCGGTGTATACCAGCCCCAGATCGCGCTGCGTCCCCACCGTCGCGCCGGCCGCCACGCGGAAGGTCAGGGTGACCAGGGTCAGCCGCGCGCTCCCCTGGGGCGCGGTGCCCGCGAAGGCGAAGCGCACCCGGCCCGGCGAGACCAGGTTGGCGTCCGCGATCCCGGTCACGCCGGGCGTCGCGGACTGGTACTGGAGCACCGCCGCGTCGAAGACCACATCGAGCTGCGCCGAGCCCAGGTCGCCGCTGGAGCTCACCCGCGACAGATCGAGCGTCACCGGGACGGTGATCGTCTCCCCGGGGCGGATGTCGCTGCGGATGGTGCCGCCGACCAAGGCGGTGGAGAGCAGGCTCCGCGCGCCGAGCACTGCCAGGGTAGCGCTGTCTGCCACGGTGCCGATCCGCGCCACGATCCGCGCGGTCCCCACCGACACGCCGGTGGCGGTGCCGCTGGCGTTGACCGTGGCGACCGAGTCCGCACTGGAGCTCCAGGTCACCGTGGCGCCGCTGATGGTGTCCCCGTTGGCGGTCAGCCCCGCGGCGCGGAAGGTGATGGTGCCGGCCGAGTCCGCGGTGGCGAAGAGCGGGGCGAGCCCCACCCGCGCCGCCTGCGGGACGAACACCGTCACCGTGGCGGTGTCGCGCTTCCCCTCGGAGTCGGCGATGACCAGCGCCGTCCCGGAAGCGACCGCAGTAACCAGGCCACTGGAGGCGTTCACACCCGCGACGCCGGCGTTGGTGGTGGACCAGGTGACGGCGCGCCCGGTGAGCACGTTCCCGGCGGCGTCCCGCGTCACCGCGGTGAGCTGCCGCGTGGCGCCCACGGCGAGGAGTGCGGTGTCGGGCGAGACGGTAACCGACGCGACCGCGGGCGGAGGGGGAGGCGGCGGGGCGGTGACGGTGAGCGCGACGCTCCCGCTCCTGCCCTCGACGCTGGCGGTGATGGTGACCGGGCCCCCTGCGGCCACCCCGGTCACCAGCCCGTTGGCGTCCACCCTGGCGACGGCGTCGCTGCTGCTGGTCCAGGTGAAGACCTTCCCGGTGAGCGTCGTCCCCCTGGAGTTCGCCGCCGTGGCGCTGAGCTGGAGGGTCTTCCCCACCTCAACGGTCTGCGCGGGAGCGGTGACGGTGACCGAGGCGACCTTGCGATCCGGGCCGGTGGAGTCCTTGCACCCTGCTGCAGCCGCGAGGACGGCGGCGGCGAGCGCCACGCGCGCGGTCACCTGAAGACGGCCGGTACGGAATCGGGACGGGTTCACGGTCTGAGTGGCCTTTGTGGGGCGGACGGGCCAGCCGGAGGCGATGCGGTTCGCCAGGGTTCCGGGGCCGGCTGGGCGTCAGTGAGGCAAGGGGAGACCACGGATGGTGAAGCCCACGTAAGATGGGCCCACGGAAGGCCGTCTGTCAACCTTCGCCATAGCGGGCCGGCGGAACGGCGGCTCCGCCCGGCCTCCCCGAGCGTCCCGGGAAGGCCGTCGCGGACCCGAACCGGGTGTCGTGCCGGGAACCCGCACGGGAGGCGTGGCGACGGAGATCCCCTGGCATGCATATTACCCGGGGAGAATCGGGGGTGCGCGGGCCCTCGGGAACTCTCCGGCTTCGCCCGACGATGGGTCCACCCGCCCGCCCCTACCACTCAGCCCCGGAGCAAGTGAATGCACAGCGACCGCGGATCGGAAGAAGGGGTGGAAGGGCCGGGCCACTCGAAACGCGCTGACGCCGCGGCGTCAGCGCGGCGGACCCGGAAGATCCCCACCGGTGTGGAGGGGCTGGACCGGATCCTCGAGGGTGGCCTGCCGAAGCGGGAGATCTATCTCGTGCAGGGCGAGCCCGGCACCGGCAAGACCACCTTCGGCCTTCAGTTCCTGCTGGCCGGCCGTGACCTGGGCGAGCCGGGCCTCTTCATCACGCTCACGCAGCGCGAGGCCGATCTCCAGGACACCGCCGCGTCGCACGGCTGGTCCCTCGAAGGAGTCCACGTCCATCAGCTCAGGGGGCCGGGCACCGCACAGACCCGCATGGCGGACCAGGCCCTCTTTCCGACCGGCGACGTGGAGCTCACCGAGATCATGGCCGAGGTTCTCGCCGTCGTCGAGCGCGTACGTCCAAGCCGCGTGGTGTTCGATGCCATCGCGGAGCTCCGCCTCCTCGCCAACGACTCGACCCGCTTCCAGCACCAGATCTTCGCGCTGCGGGACCTCTTCGCCCATTCCGGTGCCACGGTGGTCTTCCTGGATACGGAGTCGCAGCTGCCCGGGACGCGCGAGCTGGAGCACATCGCCCATGGAGTGATCCTCCTCGATCACACCCTGACCCGGTTCGGCAATGCGCAGCGTCGCCTGCGGGTGTTGAAGATGCGCGGAATGGGCTACGGCGAGGGGCTGCACGACTGCCGCATCCAGACGGGTGGATTCGTCGTCTTCCCGCGACTCCTGCCGGGCGAAGAGAGCACCCACGAGGGGAAGCTGCTCGACAGCGGGGTGGAGATGCTCGACCAGCTGGTCGGCGGCGGGCTCGCCGAAGGAAGCTCCTGCCTCTTCGTCGGTCCCTCCGGCGCGGGAAAGAGCTCGGTCGCCACCCTGTACGCCTGCGCGGCCGCGGCCCGCGGTGAGCGCTCCGCAGCCTTCCTGTTCGAAGAGCGGCCCGCGACCTTCATCCGCCGCTCCGAGAGTCTCGGGATGCCGGTCCGCTCCCATATCGAGTCGGAGCTGATGCTGGTCCGGCCGATCAACACTGCCGAGCTCTCGCCGGGCGAGTTCGCCGAACTGGTGCGGCAGCAGGTGCAGGAGCGTGGAGTCCGCGTGGTCACCATCGACAGCCTCACGGGCTACATCAGCGCGATGCCGGACGAGCAGTTGCTCCTCACGCAGATGCACGACCTCCTCCAGTACCTGAGCGACCAGGGCGTGCTCACGATCCTGGTGGTCGCCCAGCACGGCATCGTCGGCTCGACTCTCGCCGGCCCGATCGACGTGAGCTACCTCGCGGACGCGGTGCTGCTCTTTCGCCACTTCGAGGCGAACGGGATGATCCGCCGCGCTCTCTCCGTGTTCAAGAAGCGATACGGTGACCACGAGAAGATGATCCGGGAGCTCATGATTACCGGGGGAGGCATCCAGATCGGCGAGCCGCTCCGCGGCTTCCGGGGACTCCTCACCGGGAACCCCGCGCCCCTGGACGATCGGGGCGGCCCCCCTGGCGGAGATGCTGCAAGGCAGCCGTGACCGGCGACGCACACCCCCACGGGATCCCGGCCGCGGCGACCGCCGATCACGGCGCGGCCGAGAAACGCATCCTGATCCTGGCGCCGATCGGGCGGACGGCGCCGCTCGCCCGCGACATCCTCGAGAGCGCGGGATTCGCCTGCCAGGTCTGCGCGACGATGGGGGAGCTCTGCTCCGAGATCGACCGTGGAGCCGGCGCCGCGTTGCTCCTCGAGGAGGCGCTCTCGGCCGAGGGCGATGCCCGCCTGCTTGCCGCGGCGCTCCAGGCCCAGCCTGCCTGGTCGGACCTGCCCGTAACGATATTCGTCGCGAACCTGGAGCGCACCGCTCCGTCCTTCCGTTACCTGTCCAACCTCGCTCCCGGCCGCAGCATCGTCATCCTGGAGCGGCCCATCCGCGCCCCCTCCCTGATCTCGCTGATGGCGTCGCTGCTCCAGGCCCGCGAGCGCCAGTGTGAGGTTCGCGACCTCCTGGCCGAGCTCGGCAGGGCCCGCCGGGAAGCCGAGACGGCGAACCTCGGGAAGAGCGAGTTCCTGGCCGTGATGAGCCACGAGTTGCGGACGCCGCTGAACGCGATCATCGGCTTCGGCGATCTGCTCTACGAGGAGATTTCCGGCCCGCTCGCGGAGATCCCGAAGAGACAGGTCGGACGCATACGGGAGAGCGCGTGGCACCTTCTGGGCCTCATCGAGGACATCCTGGCCTACGCTCGCGTCGAAGCGGGCAAGGAGGGGGTCGAGATCGAATCGGTGAACGCCGCGGACCTCGCTCGCGACGCGGCAGCGGTCGTCGAGCCGCTCGCTACGAAGAAGGGGCTGGCGCTCCGGACCAGCGCGCCGGAGGACCGCATCTCGATCGAGACGGACGCCCGCAAGCTCCGTCAGATCCTCCTCAATCTGTTGAGCAACGCGGTGAAGTTCACGGACCAGGGTGAAGTCGCGCTCGTACTCGAACCCGCGCCGGATGGCGGAGTGGTCTTCCAGGTACGGGATACCGGCGGCGGGATCGCTCCGAATCACCTGGAGACCATCTTCCAGGCCTTCGAGCAGGTCGATCCTTCTCTGACGCGACGGCAGCAGGGCACGGGACTGGGTCTGGGCGTCAGCCGCAGGCTGGCGCAACTGCTCGGCGGGGAGCTGTCCGTGGAGAGCGAGCTGGGGGTGGGGAGCACCTTCACACTCCGGCTCCCGGCCCGTCGGGTCGCGCCGCCGGCAGATTAGGGCTCGTCCGGAACCCCACGGTCGTTTTCCCGTGATCGCCGGTTCGTCGCGGCCCCGTCAACGTTCCCTGCACACCCCCCGCGCAGGGCCGAGCACCAGGACTGCGTTGGCGACGGGGCGCTCCCCCTCCGCGTCCGAGGGGCGGTTCACCGTGGCTCCACGCAGGACCAGGGCGGTGGAGCCGCCGCCGTCCAGGTTGAGCGCCTCCACCGAGCCCAGCCGCACGAACAGGCGGCGCAGCTCGGCCAGCGACATCCCCACGCTGTATCCGGGCTGGCGGCCGTCCACCGCGACCAGGAGGAGGGTCCCGTCGGGACGCCACCCCACGGCGCTGCGGGGGTGCCGCGTCTCTGCGAAGGCGGGCCGGACGCCGGTGGCCCCATCAGGGACCTCCCGTCCCTCCCGGAGGAGGACCGGGTACCCGCCAACCATCTCCCGCACCGGACCCGGGGTGGGGTGGAAGCGGAGCGTCCAGCGCAGCGTGTCCCCTTCGCGGGCGAGGAGGCGGACGGAGGCGGCGGCGCGCCCCCGGGCCGCGAGCACCACCCCGTCCGCCGGCACGGGGACTCCCGAGGGGAGGGTGTCCATCCGTACCAGCACCCCGCGCAGGGTGTCGCCCGCGGCGTCCAGGCGCCGCACCACCAGCTCGGCCACCCCGGTGTCCGCCGGGGTGGTGTCGCCGGCGAAGGCGTTGTAGAGGGTGAGGGTGTCGCCCGAAGGGGGGGTGTTCACCCGCCCCAGCGTGGCGGACACGCCGCGGGAGAGCCAGAGCTCCCCGGCCAGCTCCACCGTCCCGATGAACGGTACCTCCCGGTCGGTGAGTCCGAAGACCGGGCGGCTCCCGGGTTCGCGCACCACCTCCCCCGCCACTACCTGGGCCCCCACCGGGACGCCGGCCGTCGAGAAGAAGTCGGCGTTCAGGGCAGCGAGCACCGGGCGCTCCAGCTCCCGCTCAGCGCGCCGGGCCAGCGCCAGGGTGGTCTCGCGCCCCTCCAGCCGGTCCCCGGCCTTGAGGGTGCGCAGCTCCACCCCGCACGCCCGCAGGTCCACCTCCACGACGTGGATCGCCCAGGGCCCCGTGGGATCCACGCGGAAGCGGTGCCGGACGCCCGGCCCCACGGTCTCCGCGCGCTCGCCGTCCGGCGGAGCGGGCGCAGGGGGGGGCGCCGCGGGGGCGATCGCGGTGGCGCACCCCGCCAGCAGGAGGGTGAGCGGGAGGAAGCGAGCGGCGTTCCGGTTCATGTGGGTGCGATCCTTTCCATGGGCCCGGGGAGAAGGTAGCGCCGGGAGCGACGGCGACAAGGGAGGGTGGCTCGGCCGGCCGCCGCTGGCCCGCATCCTGCGCTCTGCCGCGGGGCATTCGTCTCCCCGTTGGACCCGAGGACCCGGGCGCCGACGTCCTGCGACCGGGCAGCCGAGAGCACATGGACATCACCGTAAACTGCAGGCTCGCGACCGCGCTGGCCCGGGAGATCCGCGAGGCCCGGGAGGAGCTGACCCTACGCTGGCTGGACCGGATCGCCGCGCGCGTCGCCATAGACCCCAACCGCGTCTTCCCCACCGACGATCTCCTCGACCACGTGCCGCTCCTCATGGCAGGGATCGCGGACTACCTTGAGGACCCGGTGCAGGAGATCACCGCCGATGTCCCGGTGATCGCCAAGGCCATCGAGATGGGGGAGCTGCGCTACAGGCAGGGGTTCGACGCACACGAGATCCTCAAGGAATACGAGATCCTGGGCGGGGTGCTCTTCGCCTTCCTGGTGCGCACGGTGGACCGGATCGAGGAGCCCTGCACCCGGGCCGAGCTGCTGGCGTGCGCCCACCGGCTGTTCCGCGCGGTGGCGATTATCCAGCAGCACACCACCGGGCACTATTTGCGGCTGGCGGCGGAGCAGGTGCGGGAGCGGGAGAACCGGCTGCGGAGCTTCAACCGGATGGTCTCCCACGAGCTCAAGAACCGGATCGGGACGGTGATCGGGGCTGCGCAGATGGTCCAGGAGGACTGGGTCGCCGGGAACCCGGAGAAGCGCGCCCGCTTCGCGGGGATGGTCATCAAGAACGCGGAGGCGATGCAGGAGGTCCTGCAGAACCTGATCGAGCTGTCGCGCCTGGACATGGACGCGCGCCGGCAACGCAACGTCCTCCTCCCCGAGGCCGTAAGGGAGGTGGTCCGCCAGCTCCGCGAGATGGCGCAGGCTCGCGGAGTGAACCTGCAGATCGAGGGGGAGCTCCCCGCGATCGAGGTCAACGCCGCGGTGGTGGAGCTGTGCCTGTCCAACTACGTCTCCAACGCCATCAAGTACTCCGATCCGGAGCGGCCGGAGCGCTGGATCCGCGTCCGTGCCGGGCTCCGGGATGGGGACCCGGGGGGGTGCCGCCTGGTGGTGGAGGTGCGCGACAACGGGATCGGCGTCCCGGAGGGCGCGCGCTCCAGGCTCTTCCAGCGCTTCTTCCGCGCGCACGGGGAGAGCGTCACCGGGGTGGAGGGAACCGGTCTCGGGCTCAGCATCGTCCGGGAAACAGTGGAATCGATGGGCGGGAGGGCGTGGGCGGAGTTCCCGGAAGAGGGGGGATCGGCGTTCCTGATCTCCCTCCCGTGCCGGCGCGAGACGGAGTTCGGAGGGGAACTTCCCGGGGAGATCGAAGGGTAGAACCTTCCGGTGGAGGGTGAACCGGCTTATCTTGGTACCCTGCTCGTTCATCGCACGTCCAACAGTCCGCCCGCCCCGGCGGCCCGGGATGCTCCACCGGCCGACTCTTTCCCACACGACCCGATGCTGCAGACACAGAGGCCCGACGTAAGTCGCCGGACCACCCGGATCGACGCGCTGAAGCGCGCCATCTCGGACCATATCACGCATACGCTCGCGCGGGACCGCTCCACCGTGACGGACCGCGACGTGTACATGAGCACCGCCTGGAGCGTGCGCGACCAGCTCGCCGAGCGCTGGGCCGCGACCCAGGCCGCGTACCGCCAGAGCGACGCCAAGCGGGTGTACTACCTGTCACTGGAGTTCCTGATGGGACGCACCCTGGTGAACGCGCTCCTCAACCTGGGGCTCGACGGCGCTACCGCCGAAGCGCTCTCGGAGCTCGGGTACGAGATCGAGGAGCTGGAGGAGCGGGAGCCCGACGCCGGGCTCGGGAACGGGGGCCTCGGGCGGCTGGCCGCCTGCTACCTGGACTCGATGGCCACGCTGGAGATCCCCGGATACGGGTACGGGATCCGCTACGAGCACGGGATCTTCAAGCAGCGGATCGACGAACAGGGACGGCAGGTGGAGCGCCCGGACAACTGGCTCCACGACGACAACCCCTGGGAGATCGCCCGCCCCGACCGCACCTACACCGTCCAGTTCTACGGGCGGGTGGAGGGGATCCCCGACCAGGACGGGCGCATCCACTTCCGCTGGGTGGACACGCAGGACGTGCTGGCGATGGCGTACGACACCCCCATCCCCGGCTACTGCAACCACACCGTCAACACGCTGCGTCTCTGGGCCGCCAAGGCCACCGAGGAGTTCGACCTGGAGGACTTCATCCGCGGGAACTACATCGCCGCGGTGGAGGCGAAGTCGCAGACCGAGACCATCTCCAAGATCCTGTACCCGCCCGACGACACCGGGAGCGGGAAGGAGCTGCGCCTGAAGCAGCAGTACTTCTTCGTCACCGCCACCCTGCAGGACATCTTCCGGCGCTACAAGCGGGAGCGGAAGACCTTCGCGGACTTCACGGAGAAGGTGCAGGTCCAGCTCAACGATACCCACCCCGCGGTGGCGATCCCCGAGCTGATGCGCCTCCTGATGGACGGGGAGGGGATGGAGTGGGACCAGGCGTTCGACATCGCGCGGCGCACCTTCGCCTACACCAACCACACCGTCCTCCCCGAGGCGCTGGAGACGTGGAGCGTGGAGCTGTTCGGCCGGCTCCTTCCGCGCCACCTGGACCTGATCCGGGAGATTGATCGGCGCTTCCGCCAGGAGGTCGCCGAGTGCTTCCCCAACGACCCGGAGCGGGTCGAGCGGATGGCGATCATCTCCGGCGGCGCGGTGCGCATGGCGCACCTGGCGATCGTCGGGAGCCACACCGTCAACGGGGTGGCCGAGCTGCACACCCGGATCCTCACGGAGAGGATCTTCCGCGACTTCCACGAGATGTGGCCGGAGCGGTTCACCTCCGTCACCAACGGGGTGACGCAGCGCCGCTGGGTCCTCAAGGCCAACCCCCGGCTCTCGGAGCTGGTCACGGGGACCGTGGGGGACGGATGGGTCATCGACCTCCCCCGGCTCCGGGGGCTGGAGGCGCACGCGGACGATGCGGCGTTCCGGGAGTACTGGCGGGCCGTCAAGGCGTACAACAAGCGGGACCTGGCGCGGGTGGTAAAGGACGAGTCGGGGGTGCGGATCGATCCGCACGCCCTGATCGACGTGCAGGTCAAGCGGATGCACGAGTACAAGCGCCAGCTCCTCAACGCGCTCCGCGTGGCCGACCTGTACCTCCGGCTCAAGGACGAACCGGGGCTGGACGTGGTCCCGCGCGCCGTGCTCTTCGGGGGGAAGGCGGCGCCGACCTACTGGACGGCCAAGCTGATCATCCGGCTCATCAACGCGCTGGCCCGGGAGGTCAACGCCGACTCTACGGTGCGTGACCGGCTGCAGGTGGCCTTCCTCCCCGACTACCGGGTCTCCCAGGCGGAGCGGATCTTCCCCGGGAGCGACCTGTCCGAGCAGATCTCCACCGCGGGGTACGAGGCCTCGGGAACGGGGAACATGAAGTTCGCGCTGAACGGGGCGCTGACCATCGGGACGCTGGACGGGGCCAACGTGGAGATCGCGGAGGCCGTGGGGGCGGACAACATCTTCATCTTCGGCCTCACCGCCGGGGAGGTGGCGGAGCTCAAGGCGAAGGGGTACAACCCGCGGACC
Source organism: Longimicrobiaceae bacterium (assembly GCA_036260145.1). Lineage (GTDB taxonomy): Bacteria > Gemmatimonadota > Gemmatimonadetes > Longimicrobiales > Longimicrobiaceae > JAFAYN01. The sequence goes on from DATAAL010000167.1 coordinate 11,064, forward strand.
TTCTACGAGGGGAGCCCGAGGCTGCGGCGGGTCCTGGACTTCGTCTGCAGCGGGATCCTCTCCCCGGAGGAGCAGGGGCTCTTCCGCCCGCTGGTGGACTCGCTCCTCCACCACGATGCCTATATGCTCCTGGCCGACTTCGACGCCTATCTGGCGGCGCAGGACGCGGTGGACGCGGCGTACCGGGATACGGAGGGGTGGACCCGGAAGTCCATCCTGAACGTGGCGCGCTGCGGGTTCTTCAGCAGTGACCGCTCGGTACGGGAGTACGCCGAGCGGATCTGGAAGCTGTAGGAGCCGCAGGGAACGCGACGAAGCCGCCGCGGGGTGCGCCCCGTGGCGGCTTCGTCGTGTTCCCCGGAGCGCCCGCCGATTCGCGTTGACAGGCGTTTCCCCCCACGCTAAGCTGTTGTCATAGTACCGCTGCGCGTTCATATCCGCAGTCCCCCGGGCCGACAATCCATGACCTGCGGAGGCACCCTACCCCACCACCGAGCCGGGGTGCGTTGCGCGAATTCGTAATTTCGGGTTACAAAACCACTCTCTGCGCGGAGACAGCGCGGGCCCGATGGCGAGCTGGCCACCGGCTCCGGCTGTCTTCTTCGTCTTCACCCCACCCCGCCACTCCAACCGGGAGGATGCACGCCCCAGGATCCTGTAGGGTGAGGCTACGCCGGCTCGATTCCGCTCCCTCGTCGTACCCATTCCGAGGAGGAACCAGATGACCCCTTCATCCCGTCGGAAGGCTGCGCGGATGCTTTTCGCGGCCGTGGCCCTGCTGGGTCTCGGCGCGGCGCCGCTCACCGCCCAATCCACCGGCACGGTCCGCGGTACAGTCGTGGAGACCGGCACCCGGCGCCCCCTGGCCGGGGTGCAGGTGACCATACCGGGAACCAACCGCAGCGCGGTCACCAGTGGCGCCGGGGAGTACGCGCTCACCAACGTTCCGTCGGGGAGCGTGAGGCTCCGTGCCTCGATGATCGGCTACACCACCGGCGAGGGGACCTTCGAGATCGCGGCGGGGCAGACCACCCGCGCCGACTTCACGTTGAGCGCGTCGGCGGTCGCGCTGGACGCGATCGTGGTGACCGGGACTCCGGGGGCCGTCTCCAAGCGCACCCTCGGCAACGCGATCACCACGGTCGATGCCGACGCGGTGATGGAGAGGACCACCACCACCACGCTGACCGAGTTGCTCCAGGCGCGGTCGCCGGGGGTGCAGATCCTGCCCAACTCGGGGATCCCGGGCACGGCGTCCGACATCCGCATCCGCGGCGCCAGCTCGCTGATCGGGAACCAGCCGGTGGTCTACGTGGACGGCGTCCGCTACAACACCGACGACCTGGGGAGCTTCACCCCCTCGGGGGCGGGCGCCACCTCGTTCACCGGGCAGCGGACCTCCGCCTTCGACTTCATCAACCCGAACGACGTCGAGAGCATCGAGGTGATCAAGGGTCCCGCCGCTGCCACGCTCTACGGGGCGGAGGCCGCCAACGGCGTCATCCAGATCATCACCAAGAAGGGGCGGCGCGGGGAGCAGCGGATCCAGTGGAACGCCCGGCTCGACCGGGGGACCAACGAGTGGGCGCTCCCCATCCCCGACAACTATACCACGTGCGACTTGGCCAAGATCAACGAGCGCGACACGGCGGGGAACCCCGTCTGGCCGGGGTGCCAGGGGGTGCCCGTGGGGACGTTGCTCACCGACAACCCGCTGCGCCGCGACCCGGCGGCGCTGCGGGAGGGTGGGTTGGAGCGCGTCGCCCTCTCCATGCGCGGCGGCGGCGAACGGTACTCGTTCTACGTGGCGGGCGACTACGAGGACAACCGGGGGATCTTCCACAACAGCTACAACGAGCGGCGGTCGGTCCGCGCCAACTTCGGGCTGAACCCCAGCGACAAGCTGGACATCGCCCTCAACACCAGCTACGCCCGCGGCGACCTCCGGCTCCCGGTGGGCGACGAGGCGGCGCAGGGGATGCTGCTCAGCGCCTTCCGCGGCCGGCCCGGCCGGGTGACGGCCAACCCGCTGAACGCGGGGTGGTCCACCACGCGCGCGGAGCAGGCCAACGAGTACAACAACACCACCCGCTCCGACCGGCTGACCCTCGGCTCCACCGTCAACCTGAACCCGGTGCGGTGGTTCCGTAACCGCCTGACGCTCGGCTTCGATTACACGGCCAGCCTGGCGCAGATCCTCTCCCCCGCGGGCTCCACGGACGCGGACTTCGCCGGGGTGCGCGAGGGCTTCGTGGCGCAGCGGGTGCCGCGGACCTACGTGTACAGCTTCGACTACGCCGGGAACGTGGAGCGCGACCTCAGCGGCGACCTGGGGAGCACCACCTCCTTCGGGATGCAGGCCAACTCCCGTCGCTCCGAGTCGCTGTACGCGCAGGGGACCGGCTTCGGCGCGCCGGATGTCACGCTGATCGGGAACGCGCAGAGCCAGTCCGGCTCCAACAGCTACTCGGAGGCCAAGTCGATCGGCTACTTCGTCCAGGAACAGGTCGCCTGGCGGAACCGGCTCTTCCTGACGGGCGCGATTCGCGCGGACGACAACTCCGCCTTCGGCGAGAACTTCGACTGGATCTACTACCCCAAGGTCTCGCTCTCCTGGATCCTCTCGGAGGAGCCCTTCTTCCAGCGCGCCATGGAGCTGGCGCGGATCACCGACTTCAAGTTCCGCACGGCGTACGGCCAGGCCGGCCGCG
>DATAAL010000168.1:0-4454 GCA_036260145.1 Longimicrobiaceae bacterium
GCCCTGCCGTCACCCGCGCGGATCCTGGTTCGCCGTGATCGGACCTGAAGGATGACGGCGCGCCCCGACCGATTTCCGGATTCCGTACGAGACACCGGCACGAGAGCGTTGCGGCGCCGCTCACGCCATGGCGGCCGCGGGCGCCTCGGAACGGGCCTGGGCGGCCAGGCGCTCGCGGATGCTGGCGGCGATCACCTCGATCCCCGCGGTGTTCTGGCCCCCGCGCGGGAGGATGATGTCGGCCCAGCGCTTGGACGGCTCCACGAACTCGAAGTGCATGGGACGCACGGTGCTCAGGTACTGCTCGATCACCGACTCCACCGTGCGCCCGCGCAGCTCCAGATCCCGCTGGAGGCGGCGGATGAAGCGCACGTCCGCCTCTGTGTCCACGAAGATCTTAAGGTCGAACAATTCCCGCAGCCGCGGGTCCCCGAAGATCAGGATCCCCTCCATCAGGATCACGTCCCTCGGCTCGATGTGCACGGTGGTCCCAGCCCGGGTATGCGCTGCGAAGTCGTACACCGGCTTGTCGATGGGCTGGCGGTCGATGAGCTGGTGGAGATGCTCGATCAGGAGGTCGTTGTCGAGGGAGTCCGGGTGGTCGAAGTTGATTTTCCTACGCTCCTCCGGGGGGAGGTGGTCCAGCGGCTTGTAGTAGGAGTCGTGGTCGAGGAAGACCGCTGAGTCGAGGTGGAGCGACTCGTAGATCCGACGCGCCACGGTGGTCTTCCCCGAGCCGGTCCCCCCGGCGATGCCGATCACGAACGGCTTCATGACGAAGGCGACAGGAGGAGAGGGAGCGTGAGCCCCGCCGACGGGCCCGGCCGACGTCGCGTAGATGTATCCACCGCGCCAGCGGGCCGCAAGGGTGCCGACAGCGCCATCAGCGACCCCCACCATCCACCCTGGTCGTCGTTCTGCAGTTCCCGTAGTACTCATCAAACCCTGTACGGAGGGAGACCCGCAGCGGTATCGCGGGTCTCCCTCCGGGGCGGGGAGACTCGGGGCGGTTTCCGAGGCTCCTCGCCCTCGCGGAAGAGACCCGGGGCCGTTTCCGGGGCTCTGGAGCGGCCCGCCACGACCCCCGACCCTCACTGAACGTTCAACCAGAAAGACGCCCCCACCCGAACACGAGCGGAGGCGTCCTTCCCTACCTGTCCAAGATCAAGCGAAGGCCGTCAGAACCGGTACCGCAGACCCAGCTGCACCTGGAACTGGAACGGGTCCCCGAAGCTCAGCGGCCGCGCCTCCCCGAACCCGCGGCTCCCCGGGTCCCGCTCCGGGAAGTAGTTCGTTGAGTAGACCACCTGCCCCGTGGAGGTGTCGAAGCGCTCTGCCCGCACGATGCTGGTGGCGCTCCCCGACACCGTGACGAACCGCCCCCAGTCCTCGTTGAGCCCGTTGAGCACGTTGAACACGTCCACCAGCAGCTCCGCACGCTGCCTGCCGAAGGTCGGCAGCTCCTTGGAGATGCGGACGTCCAGCGAGTTCCACCACGGGTTCCTGCAGCTGTTCCGCTCCGCGATGCCGCCGGCCTGGTCCTGGAGGCACTCGAAGTCCTCGAGGAGCTGCTCGAACTTCTGCCGGTCCGCCGCGGTGGTGAACTGCAGATTCCTGTCGATCATGGCGCGGTCGTTGGCGCTCAGGCCGTCGCCGTTCACGTCGCCGTCCACCGTGGGGGTCCACGGCGTCCCCGACTGCGACCGGAAGATCCCGTTGATGCGGAATCCGAACGGCGCACGGAAGAGGAAGTTGCCGACGATCACGTGCCGCCGCTCGAAGTCCGACGGCCCCCAGGTGCCCCGCTGCCGGTCACCGGGATCCCCGAAGTAGTTCAGGTCGCCGGCCGTCGGGGCGTTGCCGATCCCCTCGAAGCTGGTGCAGCAGGAAAACGAGCCGTTGTCGAAGGCCCGGTTGAAGCCGTAGCGCAGCCCCGCCTGGAGGCGGTCCCCGAACCGGTGCTCCAGCTCCAGGTTCAGGTTCCACGCGCGGGCCTCGCCCTCGGAGCTGTTCAGGTACACCCGGTCGTATGCGGTGAACCGGGCACGGTTGGCCTGCGTGGCGCCGCGCACGTTCACCCGGTTGGTGGCCACGAACACCGGGCGACCCGCTTCGGAGGCCAGGAAGAACTGCGGGGCGTTCAGGTTCAGGTCCTGGACGGTGAAGTTCTCCCGCGTGTCGCTGAAGATTACGTCCGCGACGAAGCGGGTCCCGGTGGGGAGGACCCCTTCGTACCCGATGTTCGCCTTGGTGGTGCGCGGGAGGTCGAAGTCCTCCGAGAAGACGGCGTACTCCGGCGGCGCCAGCGCGCCACCCACCGTGCGGCAAGCGGCCGGGTTGGCCTGCCCCTGCGGAGCGGCCAGCCACTCCGGGACGTTGATGGACGGGGTCCCGGCCCCGGTGCAGGTGAGCTGACGGAAGAGCTTCTCGGTCTGGAACACGTTCCCCGCCAGCACCGCCGGCGCGCGGCCGATCAGGTACCCCACCCCTCCGCGGATCACCTGCTCGCCGCCACCCAGGTTGTAGGTGAAGGAGAGGCGCGGCGAGATCCCGCTGAAATCCGGCACCTGACCGGTCGGGATGCCGAAGCTGGTCTCGACGTCCGGTACCTGGCTCGGCTGGTCACGGAAGTTCGTCTGCCCGTAGCGAACTCCCCCGGTCACCAGGAACCGGTCGGTGACCTGCCACTCGTCCTGCGCGTACAGGCTCCATTCCAGCACGTCGAACGCCGCGACCGGCACGTCGTACTGCGGACACACCACCCGCTCCCCGCGCTCGTTGGCAACGAGCTCCACCGGGCAGGCGCGCTGCGACCGGGTGTAGCGGTCCACCACGCCGTTCCGGAAGTTGTTCAGCGAGGTGAAGGAGTAGCTCCCGTTGCCGTTCAGCCAGAAGGTGTTGTCGGTGCTGGACAGGATGTTGTTGGTCCCCACCTTGAAGGTGTGGGCGCCCCGCCGCACGGTGAAGTTGTCGATGAGCTGCAGCTTCCGCTCGTCCAGCCGGTTCCGGAAGAGGACGCCGTCGCCGCCGAAGGAGATGGACTGCCCCGTCTGGAGGGTCACGGAGAGCTGCGGGATGTATCCGCCGTCCTCGCGGGCCGGACGCGGGCGCACCTCGTCGGAGTACTGGAAGCGGAGGGTGTTGAAGGCATTCCCCCCGAAGTCCGAGGTCAGCTCGGCCACCGTGGAGTAGACCTTGTCCTGGAAGGGACCGCCGCTGGTGAAGGCCTCGCGGGTGCCGATCCGGTCGTTGGTCTGCTCGAAGTCGCTGTAGTTCTGGCGGATGGTGAAGCGGTGATTGTCGTTGATCGTCCAGTCCAGCCGCCCGAAGAGCGCCAGGTTGTTCTGCTCCTGGTCGAACTGCCCGTAGTAGTTCTCCGGGTTGGCGACCCCGTACCGGGTGCGCAGGATGCTGAAGAACTGCGCCAGGCTGTCGGCGTTGAGCCCCGCTACCCCGGGATCCCCGGCGAAGAACGGCTGGTTGCGGCGCTGGCCGTCCGCCGACAGGAAGAAGTGCAGCCGGTTGCGGATCACCGGGCCCGAAGCGCTCAGCCCGAACTGCTGCGAGACGTAGTCCACCGGGTCGCGGCCGAAGAAGTCGTTCCCGGTGAGCGCCTCGTCGCGGCGGAAGTAGAACGCCGACCCCTCGAAGCGGTTGGTCCCGCCCTTGGTGACGGCGTTCATCACCCCGCCCTGGTAGTTCCCGTACTCGACGTCGTACCCGTTGGTGATGAGCTGGAACTCGCGCACGGACTCCAGCGAGAAGGTGAACGGCGTACGGGAGGAGCCGCGGTTCTCGCCGAAGAAGATGTTATTGGCGTCGGCGCCGTCGATCTGGATGTTGGTCCCCGAGGTCCTCGCCCCGCCGATGGAGAACTGCCCGCCGGTACCCACCTGCGGCTGCGGGCTCACCAGCGGGGAGAGGTTCAGGAAGTCCGTGAAGTCGCGTCCGGCGACCGGGAGGTTCTCGAGCTGCTCGGCGCCCACGCGGGAGGCGACTCCGCCCTGGGTGACGTCGACGCGGGCACGCTCGCCGCTGACGGTGATCCCCTCGATGGTCACGGCCTGCGACGCGAGCCGCAGGTCCACGGTGGTGGCCTCGCCGGTACTGACGCGGACGGTGGCCGTGGCGGGAGCGAACCCTAGCCCCTGCGCGCGAACGCCGTACACACCCGAGGGGAGGAGGAGGATGGAGTAGCGGCCGTCGCTCCCCGACACCGCCGTCCGCCGGAGCCCCGTCTCGTTGTTCGTGGCCACCACCTGCGCGCTGGCCACCGGCTGTCCCTCGGACGTGAGCACCTGGCCCCGGATGCTCCCCGTCGTCGCCCCCTGCGCGTGGAGCCGGGGCAGCACCCCGAACGCCACGGCCAGGGCCAGGACGAAACGTCCTAACCACCTGGGCTGCATTGTATCCTCCGATGTGCGGGAGAGAGTCGTGGGCGGACGCCCGCGAGT
>DATAAL010000169.1:0-2227 GCA_036260145.1 Longimicrobiaceae bacterium
GTTCAGGTCCAGGGCGCCCACAGGCGCGGGGGAGGACGCGGCGGCGCCGGGCGCCGCGCCGCGCGGGGGAGCGGAAGGGGCGGGCGGGAGGGTGAGGCGCGGCGCGAGAGCGGCGAGAAGGGCCGGACCCACCCCGGGGACCGAGTCCAGGTCGGCCAGAGTGCGGAAGCGCCCGTGCGCCTCGCGCCAGGCGAGGATCTTCGCGGCGAGCCCGGGCCCCACCCGGGGGAGCCGCTCCAGCTCCGCGGCGGTGGCGGTGTTGGGGTCGATCCGCTCCGCGGGACCCAGCGGGCGCGAGGCCCGCTCCCCGCGCTCGACCGCCTCCCCGGTCCGGGCCAGGAGACGGGCGTGCTCCCCCTCCCCCGCCGCGGCGCTCCACTCCGCCGGGGGCGGCGCCGTGCCCAGGCTCCGGGCGCCCAGCCCCATGACCAGGAGGAGCGCCACCACCCCCAGCGCCATCCGCTCCTGGCGTGTGGTCCGCATCGCCTCACCCTCCCCGGTAGACCAGCTCCGCGAGCACCTCCCCCACGATACGGAGGCTCTCGGCGCTGGTGTTCTCGGGCACGTCCTGCAGGGTGTGCCAGTAGCGGTTCCCCGGCCCGTACTCGAAGTCGATGATGTCGATGGTGCGGATCCCCGCCCGGTTCAGCGGGATGTGGTCGTCCTCGATGGCGCCCCCCTCGGAGGCCACGAAGATGTCGCCGTACCCCATCTCCCGGGCCAGGCTCCACACCCGCTGCACCACCTCGGGGGCGTACTGCTGCGAGTTGGACTCCACCGGGAAGCGCGGGTTCCGGTCGCCCACCATGTCCACCACGATCCCGTAGAAGGGCCGGTACCCCGCCGGGAGGTTGGCGGCGAAGTGCCTGGCCCCCAGGTACATGTCCTCGCCGGTGGGGCCGTAGTCCTCGCCGTCCACCAGGAGGAGGTCCACCCCCACCGGTGGGGGGCGCTGCCGGAACATCTCCGCCAGCTCCAGCAGGACCGCCACCCCGGAGGCCCCGTCGTTGGCCCCGGGGACGGGCCTCTCGCGGTCGGCGGGGTTGGAGCTCTCGTCGGCCCTCGGGCGGGTATCCCAGTGGGCCACCAGGAGGACCCGGTCCTGCAGCTCGGGGCGGAAGCGCGCGAACAGGTTGGTCATCCGCAGCGTCTCGCCCCCGGTGGTGGTGTGGGTGAACGGCTGCTCCACCACCGTGTCCGCCCGCTCCGCCAGGTAGCCGCGCATCCACTCGAGCTGGCGGGCGTGCCCCGCCGTCCCCGGGATCCGCGGCCCGAAGGCCACCTGCCGGCGCAGGTGCTCGTGGGCGCGCTGGGCGTCGAAGGAGGGGCGCTCCGCGCGCTCCGCCGGGGGGAGGTCGCCCGCGCCGTCGCCGCCCTCCCCCCCCTGGCCGTTGCACCCGAGGAGGACGATGAGCGCGAGCGAGCGCAGGGAACGAACCCTGAAGAACGGTTGTATCACGGACGTTTCGGTCTCGGGGATGCGGTCGTGGCGGGCGCGGCGTGCGAAGACCGGCGGATGGAGCTATACTAGGGGGACGGTATCCGCTCAGCAAGACCGACCTATCGGGAATGAAGATCCTTACGCGTTACCTCCTGCGGGCGCACGTCGGCCCGTTTTTGTTTGCCTTCCTGGCGCTCACCGGGGTCATCACCATCAACATGCTGGCCCGCCGGCTCGCCGAGCTGGCCGGCAAGGGGCTCCCCCTGGAGGTGGTGATGCGGTTCTTCGTCCTGTCGCTCCCCGCGACGGTGGCGCTGACCTTCCCCATGGCGGTCCTGGTCTCGGTGCTGTACACCTTCTCGCAGCTCTCCGCCGACAACGAGGTCACCGCGCTCAAGGCGAGCGGGATCGACCTGAAGCGCCTCCTCCTCCCGGTCTTCGCGGTGGCGGCGATCATCGCCGGGGTCATGGTGTGGTTCAACGACCGGGTCCTCCCGGAGAGCAACCACCGCTGGAGCCAGCTGATGATCGACATCGGGCGGAAGAGCCCGCTGTTCGTGCTGCGCGAGCAGATGATCAACCGGATCCCCACCTCCGACGGACGGGCGGTCTACCTGCGGGCGGCGCGGATCGACCCAACTACCAACCGGCTCCGCGACGTGGTGATCTACGACGTGAGCCAGCCCCGCATCTCCCGGACGGTGTACGCGGACTCCGGGGTGATGGCCTTCAACGCCCGCCGCACCGACCTCCTCCTGACGCTGTACGACGGGCACCTCCGGGAGG
>DATAAL010000170.1:0-3711 GCA_036260145.1 Longimicrobiaceae bacterium
GCTGTACGTGCGGGGGGCGGAGGTGGAGTGGGGGGGGGTGCACGGGGGGGGAGGGCGTCGGCGCGTGGAGCTGCCCACCTACTCCTTCCAGCGCGCGCGCCACTGGATCGAGACGGACGAGCCCGCGGCGGGCGTGGCCGACGAGCTGGGGGAGTGGACGTACTCGCTCGCCTGGCGGCCGGAGGAGCTGGCGCCCGGACCCGCCGGCGGCGCCGGACCGGGCGTATGGGTCGTCTTCGCGGACCGCGGTGGTGTAGCGGAGGAGGTGGCCGCGCACCTGGAAGCGGACGGCGACCGCGTCGTCCTCGTATCGGCCGGGGAGGAGTCCGGGGCGGACGGGGCCGGGTACACGCTGCGCCCGCACGAGCCGGAGGACGCCGCCCGCCTCTTCGGCCAGGTGCTGGGTGGCGGCGCCGCCTGCCGGGGCGTGCTCCACTTCTGGGGTCTGGACGCCCGGCTGGACGACGACTCGGCCCCGGGGGCGCTGGAGGAGGCGCAGGCGCTGGGCCCCTGCGCCGTGCTGCACACCGTGCAGGCGCTGGTGCGCGCCGGGGCCGCCCGCCCGCCCCGTCTCTGGATCGTCACCCGTGCCGCGCAGGGGTTCGACGGCGGGACGGTGCACCCCGCGCAGGCACCGCTGTGGGGGCTGGGACGGGTGATCGCCCTGGAGCATCCGGAGCTCTGGGGCGGGCTGATCGACCTCGACCCGGCGGCGGACACCGACGAGGCACGGCGGCTGGCGCGGGAGGTGACGGTCGGGGACGCGGGCGACCAGGTCGCCTTCCGTGGTGGCCGGCGCCACGTGGCGCGCCTGGTACGCGCCGCGCCGCCGGGGCCGACCGAGCCGGTGGTTCATGGGGAGGCGAGCTACCTCGTCACGGGCGGGCTGGGGAGCCTGGGCATTCGCGTGGCGCAGTGGCTGGTCGCGCGCGGCGCCCGCAGCGTCCTGCTGGTGGGCCGCCGCGACCCCGGCGCGGCGGCGCGCGATATCATCGCCGCCATGGAGCACGAGGGAGCGCGGGTCACCCTGGTGCGCGCGGATGTGGCCGACCGCGCCGGACTGGAGGCCGCCCTGGCGGCTCCGCTTCGCGAGCTGCTGCCCCTGCGCGGAGTGGTCCACGCCGCAGGCTCGCTGGACGACGGCGTGCTCTACCTGCAGGACGCCGCGCGCTTCGCTGCGGTGATGGCGCCCAAGGTGGCCGGCGCATGGAACCTGCACCGGCTCACCCTCGGCTTACCCCTGGACTTCTTCACCCTCTTCTCGTCGGCCGCGTCGCTGCTGGGGTCGCCGGGGCAGGGCAACTACGCCGCGGGCAATGCGTTCCTGGACGCGCTGGCGCACCACCGCCGCGCGCGCGGGCTCCCCGCGGTCAGCATCAACTGGGGCCCCTGGGCAGAGGTGGGGATGTCGGCCTCGCTGGAGGAGCGCAGCAGCCGCCAGTGGGTGCCCCGCGGTGTCACCCCGGTGCGCGTCGCCGACGGCCTGCAGGCGTTCGGGCGGCTGAGCGGGGGTGCGCTCCCGCAGGTGGGGGTGCTCCCCGTGGAGTGGGGGGAGTTCATGGCGCAGTTCCCGGCCGGCGCCTTCCCCCGGGTGCTGCGCGAGATGGCGCGCGAGGCCGGCGTGCGCGAGACCGGGACCGCCCCGGCGGCCGGAGATCCGCCCCTGCTGGCGGCGCTGCGGCAGGCGCCCCCGAGCGAGCGGCGCGCCCTGCTCACCGACGGGATCCAGCAGCGGCTGGCGCGGGTCATGGGGCTGGACGGCGCCGAGCTCCCCGAAGCCGACCTGGGCTTCTTCCAGATGGGGCTCGACTCGCTGATGGCCATCGAGCTGAAGAGCCGCCTGGGTGCCGACCTGGGGATCGATCTCCCGACCACTCTCGTCTTCCAGCACCCAACCATCGAAGCACTGGTGGACTACCTCCTTCCCGAGCTGGTGCCGGCCGAGGTGCCGGAGCCCGCTGCCGCGGCGCCCGGCGTCGAGACGGTGGAGGTGGGGAGCGAGGACGAGCTGCTGGCTCTGCTGGCGCGCGAGCTCGGATAGTCGGGCGCCACGGGCCCGCCGCCCGCCGGACCCCAAGTCGAACGCGGCCTCCGGCCGCACCACGCTGTGGAGCGATCATGAGCGAACTGGACCAGGCCGCCGACCGCCAGGCAGTGCTCAGGAAGGCCCTTCTGGAGATCCGGCGCATGCGCGCGGAGCTCGACGCCTCCGAGCGGGCGCGGACCGAGCCCATCGCGGTGGTCGGCATCGGCTGCCGCTTCCCGGGGGGAGCGGCGGACCCCGATGCGTTCTGGCAGCTCCTGCGCGAGGGCGTGGACGCCGTGGTGGAGGTGCCACCCGGCCGGTGGGACGCGGATGCCTTCTTCGATCCCTCGCCCGAGGCCCCGGGGAAGATGTACACCCGCCACGGCGGCTTCCTTCGCGAGGACCCCGCGCTCTTCGACGGCGACTTCTTCCGCATCTCGCCGCGCGAGGTCCTCAGCATGGATCCGCAGCAGCGGCTCCTGCTGGAGGTGGCGTGGGAGGCGCTGGAGCGGGCGGGGCACGGGGTCCGGACGCCGGACGGCGGCGTGTTCGTGGGGATCAGCACCAACGACTACGCCCAGTACGCGATGTTCGCCGATCCGGCGCAGATCGACGTCTACTCCGCCACCGGGAACGCGCTGAACGCCGCCTCGGGGCGCCTGGCGCACTTCCTCGGCTTCCGCGGCCCTGCGGTGACGGTGGACACCGCGTGCTCGTCCTCGCTGGTCGCGGTGCACCTGGCCTGCCAGTCGCTGCGCGCGGGGGAGTGCGGGGTGGTGCTCGCCGGCGGCGTCAACCTCATGCTCGCCCCGTACGGCACCATCGCCACCTCCCGCGCCCGGATGATGGCGGCCGACGGGCGGTGCAAGACGTTCGACGCGCGCGCCGACGGATACGTGCGCGGCGAGGGGTGCGCCCTCGTGGTTCTCCGCCGCCTCTCCGACGCTCTCGCCGACGGCGACCCGGTCCTCGCCCTCATCCTGGGCTCCAGCGTCAACCACGACGGCGCCAGCAGCGCCCTCACGGTTCCCAACGGGGCCGCGCAGCGCGAGCTGCTCCGCCGCGCGCTCCAGGCCGCGCGCGTAGAGCCGGCCGAGGTGAGCTACCTGGAGGCGCACGGTACCGGTACCCCGCTGGGCGACCCGATCGAGATCGACGCCCTCCGCGCTGTCCTCGCCGAAGGTCGCGCCCCCGGGGAGGTGTGTGCCATCGGCTCGGTGAAGACCAACATCGGGCACCTGGAAGCCGCGGCCGGAGTCGCCGGGCTGGCGAAGACGGTGCTGGCGCTGCACCAGGGGGAGATCCCCGCCCACCTCCACCTCCGCGAGCTCAATCCGCAGATCGCGCTGGACGGTACCCGCTTCCAGGTGCCGACGGAGACGCGCCCCTGGCCCCGCTCCGGGCGTCGCCGCGTCGCCGGCGTCAGCTCGTTCGGCTTCACCGGCACCAACGCGCACGTGGTCCTGGGCGAGGCGCCGCCGGTGCCGGAGGCGGGTGCGCCCGCCGCGGACGTGCACCTCCTGCCGCTCTCCGCCCACAGCGACGCCGCGCTCGCGGCGCTGGCGCAGCGCTACGCGGCCCACCTGCGCGCCCACCCCGAGCAGGAGCTCGCCGACGTCGCCTTCACCGCCGCCGTCGGCCGCTCCCACCTCTCCCACCGCCTCGCCGTCCCCGGCCGCTCGCAC
>DATAAL010000171.1:0-7700 GCA_036260145.1 Longimicrobiaceae bacterium
CGCGAGGGGGACGTAGTTGAACCACCCCGCGTCGGGCCCGGTGTTGAGGGCGAACCCGGAGTAGAGCAGCAGGCCGCCGACCAGGTACGTCCAGTAGCCGAAGGCGTTGAGGCGCGGGAAGGAGATGTTCCGCGTCCCCACCATCAGCGGCACCAGGTAGATGGCCATCGCCAGCTGCACCGGGACCCCGAAGAGGAACATCATGGTGGTCCCGTGCATGGTGAAGAACTGGCTGTACTGGTCGGGGTCCAGCAGCCCGTTCTCCGGCCGGGCGAGCTGCAGGCGCATGGTCAGCGCCTCCAGCCCGCCGAGCAGGAAGAAGAGGAAAGTGGTCAGGATGTAGCGCTTCGCGACGGACTTGTGGTCCACCGCGGTGAGCCACCCCCAGAAGCCCGGCCTGCCGCGCCAGACGCGCTCCATCTCCGCGCGCTCCCCGGCGCTCAGCAGCCCCGCGCTCACGTGCTCTTCGGTGCTCGCCAAGGTCGCCTCCGGGTCACTTCAGGCTCTGGAGATAGCTCAGCAGCGCGTGCAGCTCGTCGGGGGCGAGCTGGTTCGGCGGCATCCGGGCTCCGGGCTTGATCCGCTGCGGGTCCACCACCCACCCCGCCAGGTGGCCGCGGGTGTTGGGGAGCACTCCCGCCGCCAGGGTGCGGCGGCTGGCCAGGTGGGTCAGGTCCGGCCCCACCCGGCTGGCGGCCGGGGTCCCCCGGATGGTGTGGCACAGCGCGCACTGCTTGGACAGGAACACCTGCTGCCCCTTCTGCTGCAGCGAGTCCGCGGGCGGGGGCGCGGCCCGGAGCTGCTGCTCGTACCAGGCCGCGAAGCGCTCCGGGGGCTCGGCGATCACCCGGAGGTCCATCCGGGCGTGCTGGAGCCCGCAGAACTCCGCGCAGCGGCCGAGGTACACCCCCGGCCGGTCGGCGCGGAGGTAGGTGACGCCGCTGTACCCCGGGATCAGGTCGATCTTGCCGTGCAGGTTGGGGACCCAGAAGGAGTGGATCACGTCGCCCGACTGCACCTCCACCCGCACCCTGCGCCCCACGGGGACGTGGATCTCGTTGGCGGTGGTCAGCCGCCGGCTGTAGGTAGGGTCCTGGTACTGCACCTCCCACCACCACTGCTGCCCGATCACCCGGATGGTCAGCGCGTCCGGGTCGGCGAAGGCGGCCAGGGCGCGCCCCGTGTACAGGTTGTGGAGCAGCGTAGCCAGCAGGATCAGGGTGGTCGCCGCGACGGAGCCCACCACCCAGCGGGTCATGCGGCGCTCGGCCTCGGGGCCGGCGGCGCCCTCCTCGCGGCGGTGCCCCCGCCACAGGGCGTACAGCAGGAACCCCGTCACCGCCAGGAACACCGCGGAGCCGGCGACGACCAGGAACCAGGCCAGCTCCCCGATCCGCTCCGCCTGTGGCCCCGCCGGGTGCGCGGCGGACAGGTCGCGCCGCCCGCACCCCGCCAGGAGGAGCACCGCGACCAGCGGCCCCAGGACCCGTCGCAGGGACACGCTCACGGGAGCTGGCGCTGCGGCTCGGCGCCGCGCTCGGGGCGGATCTCCGCCATGTGGTCGGTGCGCGCCGACCAGGTGTCGCGCGGGGTGAGGCCACTCAGGGACCTCACGTAGGCCACCAGCATCCAGAGCTGCGCGTTGTCGATCCGGCCGCGGAAGGAGGGCATCCCGTTGGGACGCCCCTCCACGACCGTGGCGAAGACGTTCTCGGGGTCGCTCCCGTAGATCCACTCGGAGTCGTTGAGCGGCGGCCCCATCCCCCCGCCGCCGCCCGGGGAGTGGCAGCCGGCGCAATTGTACTGCAGGTAGAAGGTCTCGCCCTGGCTCACCGCCCAGCGGTTCTCCTGGTAGGCGCCCGCGGAGGGGTCCACGGTCTTGGGGCCGGCCTGCAGCTCGGTGGTCTGCACCGCCGGGAAGGCGGTGGCGCCGGGGGGGGCCTCGCGATAGCTCCGCCGTTCCCGCTCGCACCCGGCGAGCGCCAGGGCGAGGAGCACGAGGGTGCACGGGTCGGAGCGCTGCATCGGTTTCCTCCTCACGGGGTGGGCGTGGCGCGGGCGCCGCCCACCCGCGGCACCCCGTACTCGTCCAGGAGGGCCTCGACCTCCGCGCGGCGGCGGGCGAGGATCCGCTCCACCTCTTCCTTGAGCGCGGTGTCCCCCCGCTCCACCCCCATGGAGATGTCGAAGACGAAGGGGAGGAAGGGGAGGTCGATCTGCGGGGAGACCGGGACGACCTCCAGCGGCACCGGCTGGCGCGGCGCGAAGTACCCGGCCAGGGGGCCCCACACCACCGCCACGTCGATCTCCCCCCGCACCAGGGCGTCCAGGATGCGCGCCGGGGGGTTGGGCCGGGAGTAGTCGCCGTACAGGGTGTAGCCCCGCACGTTGCCGACGATCCCGCGCTGGCTGAGCGCGTGGGCGGGCGGGGGGTTGGCGCCGTCGTCGCCCACCAGGTGTACCCCGATCGTCAGCTCGCGGAGCACCGGGTCGTCGAAGGAGCGAACCCGGAAGGGCGCGTCCCGGCGGTACACTAACACGTAGGTGGAGCGGTAGTAGGGCCGGGTGGGGAGGGCCAGCTCGAAGGAGCTGGGGATCCCCGTCACCAGGTCGCACTCCCCGGCGCGCAGGGTGTTGCGGATGAACCCCCGCCGCTGCGCCCACCAGGTGTAGCGCAGCTCCGCCCCCAGGTCACGGGCGATCAATTCCGCCAGCCGGTTCTCGAACCCCTCCCCCCGCTGGTTGGAGAAGGGGAGGTTGTTGGGATCGGCGCAGACCCGTAGCTCCCGCGCGGGCCGGGTGTCCGCCCCGGCGCACCCGGCGAGCAGGAGCGCGGCGGCGAGGGCCCTCACCCCCCGGCCCCCTCTCCCCTCGTGGGAGAGGGGGAGTAGGCTCCGTGTCACCGCGAGCCGTCCGGAGACGCACAGCCGTTGAGCTAGGGATCGTGACCCGAAGGGCGGAGACCCACGGCGGTATCGTGGGGCTCCGGTCCACTTGGCAACGGTCGTTTCGTTGCCTAGTGGACTAGAGCCCGGCCCCGGCGCCAGCCGGGGAAGCTCCCGAATCCCCATATTCGTGGTCATGGCAGCCCGCACGTCCCCGCTCACGGTAGTGAGAACACGTAGAGCGCCCCCCCCTTCTCCGTGTACTGCGGCAGGTCCCGCATGGCCCCCACGAACCCCAGCGCCGCGCTCGGGTCCTGGGGCGACAGGTCGCCGGAGACCACCGCGCCCGGCCACCCCCCCACCCCGTCGAACACGGCCACGTACTGCTTCCCGTCCGGTCCGCGGAAGGTGATGGGCTGCCCGACGATCCCGGAGGCGGTGCGGAACTGCCAGAGGATCCGCCCTGTGGCGGCGTCCACCGCCCGGAACCAGCGGTCCATGGTGCCGTAGAACACCACGTCCCCCGCGGTGGCCAGGGCGCCGCTCCACACCGGGAAGTGCTCCCGGATCTTCCACGCCGCCCGGCGCCGCACCGGGTCCCAGGCCGTGAACTCGCCCCGATGCCCCCCGGGTCCCGCGTACATGACCACGTTGGCCCCCACATAGGGGGTACCGGCGATGTAGTTGGCCTCCACCGCCTCGTAGTCCATGCACAGGTTGTTGTGGGGGACGTAGAGGAGCCCGGTCCGGGGGGAGTAGGCGGAGGGCTGCCAGTCCTTGGCCCCCGGCGCGGCGGGGCAGATGTCGCGCACCACCACGCCCAGCCGGGGGGCCTTCCTGGCGTTGGGGATGTAGCTCCCCGTGGGCACGTCCACCCCCAGCGAGGAGGTGACGTGCACGAAGGGGTCGGCGGAGAGCACCTCCCCCGTGGCCCGGTCCAGCACGTACATGTACCCGTTGCGCTCCGGCCGCAGCAGCGTCTTCCGCATCCGCCCGCCGACGGGGAGGTCGAGGAGGACGTTCTCGTTGACCCCGTCGTAGTCGTGCACGTCGTGCGGGCTCCACTGGTAGAACCAGCGCGCCTCGCCGGTGTCGGGGTCGCGGGCGAAGATCCCGGCGGTCCACTTGTTGTCGCCGGGGCGCTGCTCGGGGTTCCAGGGACCCGGGTTGCCGGTGCCGTAGTAGATCAGGTCCAGCTCCGGGTCGTACGAGATCCACCCCCACACGGTGCCGCCCCCGGTCTCCCAGGCGTTGGGGGGCCAGCTCGTCACCCCCAGGTCCCTGCCCCGGTCCTGCTTGTAGAAGGGCCGGAACCCGGGGCCGATCAGCACGTCGCGGTCGGGCCCGGTGCTGTAGGCGCGCCAGGCGATGCGGCCGGTCTCCGCGTCCAGGGCGGTGAGCCAGCCGCGCACCCCCATCTCCCCCCCGCTGTTCCCCACCAGCACCTTCCCTTTCACCACCAGCGGGGCCATGGTCATGGTCTCCCCGCGGTTGATGTCGCCGATGCGGACGCGCCACGCCTCCCGCCCGGTGGTGGCGTCCACGGCCACGGTCTGGTTGTCCAGGGTGTTGAAGAAGATCCGCCCGTCGGCGTAGGCGGCGCCGCGGTTGACCTTGTCGCAGCACGCCACCCCCTGCGCCGCCGGCTGCAGCGGCGGCTTGTACGTCCACAGGGGCGGGGTGCCGGGGCGGGTGAGGTCCAGGGCGAAGAGCTGGTTGGGGAAGGGGCTCACCCAGTACAGGGTGCTCCCCACCACCAGCGGCGCCCCCTCGTGCCCGTAGAAGTTGCCGTCGGAGAAGGTCCAGGCCAGCCGGAGGTCACCGACGTTGCGGGTGTTGATCTCGCTCAGCCCGCTGAAGCGGGTGCTGGCGTAGTCCCGGGCGGGCATGGTCCACTGCCCGTCGTCGGCGACGGGGACCTCCCGGGGCGTGGCGGCGAACCGGGTCTCCAGCGAGGGCCAGGCGTCGGGCTCCGTCTTCGCCCCCAGCTCACCGGACATCCACTCCTGGTCCGTGCACCCCGCGGCGAGACCTCCGACGAGCAGTGCGAGGGCCCTCACACCCCGGCCCCCTCTCCCCTCGTGGGAGAGGGGGAGTAGGACCCGCATCACCGCGAGCGGGCCGAAGACGCGCAGCCGTTGAGCTAGGGATCGTGACCCGAAGGGCGGAGACCCGCCGGGTGCGGTTTCCGGCGGGGCTCCGGTCCACTTGGCAACGGTGGTATCGTTGCCTAGTGGACTAGAGCCCGGCCCCGGCGCCAGCCGGGGAAGCTCCCAAAGCTCCTGATCCGTCCTCTCCCTCGTTACGGTAGGCCGCACGTCCCCGCTCACGGTAGTGAGAACACGTACAGGGTGCCCCCCCGGCTCGTGTGCTGCGGGAGGTCGCTCGTGGCCCCCGCGAAGCCCAGCGCCACCGTGGAGTCCTCCGGGTTGGCCGGCCCCGCCACCACCGCGCCTGCCCAGCCGCCCACGCCGGACAGCACCGCCACGTACTGCCTGCCGTCCGGCCCCCGGAAGGTGACCGGCTGCCCCACGATCCCCGACCCGGTCTTGAACTGCCAGAGAGGCCGGCCGCTCCGCGCGTCGACGGCCTTGAACCACCCCTCCATGGTGCCGTAGAACACCACGTCGCCGGCGGTGGCCAGGGCGCCGCTCCACACCGGGAAGTGCTCCCGGATCTTCCACACGGCCCGGCGCCGCACCGGGTCCCAGGCCGTGAACTCGCCCCGGTGCCCTCCCGGTCCCGGCGTCATCACCACGTTCATCCCCACGTAGGGAGTGCCGGCGATGTAGTTGGCCTCCACGCTCTCTACGTTCATGCACAGGTTGTTGTGGGGAACGTAGAGCAGGCCCGTGCGCGGCGAGAAGGCGGAGGGCTGCCAGTCCTTGGCGCCGGGCGCGGCGGGGCAGATGTCGTGGACGGGACGGGCGGTGTGCGGGTACTTGTCCGTGGCCGGGAGGTACTTCCCGGTGCGTAGGTCCACCCCTCGGGAGGAGGTGATGTGCACGAAGGGATCGGCGGAGAGCACCTCCCCCGTGGCCCGGTCCAGCACGTACATGTACCCGTTGCGCTCCGGCCGCACCAGCACCCGGCGCGTCCGCCCGCCGACGGGGAGGTCCAGCAGGACGTTCTCGTTGACCCCGTCGTAGTCGTGCACGTCGTGCGGGCTCCACTGGTACGCCCAGCGCGCCTCGCCGGTGTCGGGGTCGCGGGCGAAGATGGCCGCCGTCCACTTGTTGTCACCGGGGCGCTGCTCGGGGTTCCAGGGGCCGGGGTTGCCGGTGCCGTAGTAGACCAGGTCCAGCTCGGGGTCGTACGAGATCCACCCCCACACCGTCCCACCGCCCACGGCCCAGGCGTTGGCGGGCCAGGTGGTCACCCCCAGGTCCTTGCCCCGGTCCTGCGCGTAGAAGGGCCGGAAGCCGGGGCCGATCAGCACGTCGCGGTCGGGCCCGGTGCTGTAGGCGCGCCAGGCGATGCGGCCGGTGGCCGCGTCCAGGGCGGTGAGCCAGCCGCGCACTCCCAGCTCCCCGCCGCTATTCCCCACCAGCACCTTGTCCTTGACCACCAGGGGAGCCATGGTCATGGTCTCCCCCCGGTTGATGTCCCCCAGGCGGGTGCGCCACACCTCCCGGCCGGTCTCCGCGTCTACGGCGACGGTCTGGTTGTCCAGGGTGTTGAAGAAGACCCGGCCGCCGGCGTACGCCGCCCCGCGGTTGACCACGTCGCAGCAGGCCACCCCCTGCGCCGCGCGCTGCAGCGGGGGCGTGTACTTCCATCGGAGGGCGCCGCCCCGGCGCAGGTCCAGCGCGAAGAGCTGGTTGGGGAAGGGAGTCACCAGGTACAGGGTGCTCCCCACCACCAGCGGGGCGGCCTCGTGCCCCTTGCGCACCCCGGTGGAGAAGGTCCAGGCCGGACGCAGGGCGCGGACGTTGGCGGCGGTGATCTGGTCCAGACCGCTGAAGCGGGTGCTCTGGTAGTCCTTGGCGGGGATTGTCCACTGCCCGTCCTCCGGCACCGGTACCCGGGAGATCCCCATCGCCGGGCGCTGCGCCGCCGGGGGCGCCGCGCTCCCGCGCTCCGCCCTGGCCCCCTCCCGGGAGCAGGCGGCCGCGGCGAGCGTGCCGCACAGTGCGGCGCTCCCGAGCAGGCGGAGCAGGGGCACAGGCGATGCCGTCGCGGACGGCCGCATGGAGCCTCCGGGCTGTACGTACGGATCCGGCCCGCGGGGCGGGCCGGGGGTGTCTCGGGAACTTCGCTCTAGAACCGCAGCGGCCGGAGCCGCGACGCGCACGGAAGGAAGATGCCGCCATGATCGCGCGGCGGAGCCTCTTCATTTACCTTGGTTTTGCAGCTTTCGTGCCGCCTCCCGTTCACGTGTTTCCGCCGCAACCGGGCCATTCGAGCGCCTCCTCCCGCTCCGGAGGTGGCCCCGCTCTTGCGAAAACGGCGAGGGAGCGCGACCTCCACACCCCCAGGCCGCACCTGGCGGCACCGCACAACGGATGAACGCACCCGACCCACCCACCGGGCCGCCGATCGGGCGCCGCGGCTTCCTGCACGCGCTGGCGCTGGCCGGCGCCCCGCTGCTCCTTCCTCGGACCGTACGGTCCGCGCCGCGCGCCGACGTCCTGCGCCTGGGGCTGGCGGCGCCGGCGGGGGGTCGCCCTGCGACGGTGGAGAGCGCGGTGCGCGGGGTGACGCTGGGCGTGGAGGAGGCGGCCCGGACGGGGGCGCTGGTGGGGCGGGGGATCGAGCTGCGCGCCGGGGCCGACGCGGAGCGGCTGGTCCGGGAGGAGGGGGTGGCGGCGCTGG
>DATAAL010000172.1:0-7909 GCA_036260145.1 Longimicrobiaceae bacterium
CCACCCCCCCGAAGGGATCCGGCACGAACCTCTCCGCCGTCAGCTCCGCCTGCCCCAGGTAGTCCCGGGCCACCCCCGCCCCCCCGATCCACAGCTCCCCGGGCACCCCCACCGGCACGGGCTCGCCCCGCGCGTCGCACACGTAGAGGCGCACGTTCCCCAGCGGCCGCCCCAGGGGGCGCCCCTCCACGCGCGTTCCCGGCACCGGGTAGCTGGAGGCCAGGATGGTCCCTTCGGTGGGCCCATACAGCACGTGCACGTCCGCCGCGGGGAAGGCCGCCTGCATCTCGGCGAGCAGGTCGGAGGGCACCTCGTCTCCGCCCACGAGCGCGCGCCGCAGCCGGGGTACCCCCCCCGAGCGGCGGACCTCGCTCGCGATCTGCCGCATCAGGGCCGGCACCGCGTGCAGCGTGGTGCTGTCGGCCAGCTCCCGCAGGAGCGCGGGCACGTCGGTGACCCGCTCGGCAGGGACGATGCGGGTCGTGCCCCCCAGCAGCAGGGCGCTGAGCAGCTCGAAGAGCGAGATGTCGAAGGCGAAGCTCGCCAGGGCCGGGACCACCTCGTTGCCCCCCAACCCCAGGGCATGGCGGGTGGAAGTGAGCAGGTTGACCAGGCTGGCGTGCTCGATGCGCACCCCCTTGGGCCTGCCGGTGGAGCCCGAGGTGTAGATCACATAGGCCAGGTGCTCGGGATCGATGGCGATCCCGAGCGCAGAGGAGTCCTCCGCAGCGATGCGACCGGCCTCCGCATCCAGGCAGACGACCTCGGCGGAGCACTCGGAGAGGGAAGCACGCAGCGACTGCTGGGTGAGCAGGACGAAGACGTCGGCGTCCTCCAGCACGAAGCGCAGGCGCTCCGGGGGGTAGGTCGGATCGAGGGGGACGTAGACGCCTCCGGCCTTGAAGACGGCCAGGAGGGCGACGACGCTGTCCAGGCCACGCTGCAGGCAGACACCGACGCGGGCCTCGGGGCGGATGCCGAGGCGGCGCAGGTGGCGGGCGAGCCGGTTGGCGCGGGCCTCCAGCTCGGCGTAGGTGAGGCGCTGGTCCGCACAGGCAAGGGCGACCGCCTCCGGAGAGCGGGCGGCCTGGTCGGTGAAGAGGTCGTGGACGCAGCGGTGGGCCGGGTGCTCGAGGGCGGTGCAGTTCCAGGCGAGGAGGAGCTGCTGGCGCTCGGCGGGGGAGAGGGGGGAGAGCTCGGCGAGGCGGCGCCGGGGGGCAGCGACGAGCGTGCTCAGCAGCGTGCCCAGGTGCCCCGTCAGCCGCTCCACCGCCTCCGCGTCGATCCGCGTGCGGTCATGGCTGATGCGGAAGGTCAGCCCCGTCCCCGGGATGACCGCCACCGCGAGGGGGTAGTTCCCCTGCTCCAGCGTCTCCCGGCTCGTCACCCGCAGGTCGCCCTGCGAACGGCCCAGCGCCTCGTCCACCGGGTAGTTCTCGAACACGAGCATGCTCTCGAAGAGCTGCTCACCCGCGGCGATCCCGCTCCACCGCTGGATCTGCGAGAGCGGCGTGTGCTCGAACTCGCGCAGCACGGCCTGGCGCTCCTGCACCCCCCGCAGCCACTCCAGCACCACGGCCTCCCCAGGAAGCTGCACCCGCACCGGCAGCGTGTTGATGAACAGCCCCACCATCTCCTCCACCCCCTCCAGCCCCGCCGGACGCCCCGAGGCGGTGGCCCCGAAGACCACGTCCTCCTCCCCCGAGTAGCGCGAAAGCAGCAGCGCCCAGGTCCCCTGTACCAGGGTGTTGAGCGTCAACCGGTGGGTGCGTGCGAAGTCCTGGAGGGCGGCAGTCTCGCGCTCGCCCAGGAACATCTCTCGCCGGCCGTAGCGCGGTTCGGCGCCGGAGAGGGTGCGGGCACTACGGTCGATCCCCAGGGAGGTGGAGGTGTGGAAGCCGGCGAGGGCGTCCGTCCAGAAACGCTCCGCGGCGGAAGGTTCCTGCCGCTCCAGCCACGCCACGTACTCCCGGTAGGGGCGCGCCTCGACCAGGCGGACGTCACCACCCCGGGTGTAGGCCTCGTACAGGGCCACCACGTCCCGGAGGACCAGCGGGAGGCTCCATCCGTCGAACGTCATCTGGTGGAAGCTCCACACCAGGTGGTGCTCCGCCTCGCCGGTGCGGAAGAGCGCCAGCCGCATCAGCGGCGCGTGGGCCGGATCGAAGCCCCGCGTCCGGTCCTCGCGCAGGTATCCCTCCATCCGCGCCTCCCGCTCTCCGGCGGAGAGATCCCTCCAGTCGTGCCGCGCGAAGGGGAGCTCCACCTGCCGCCGCACCACCTGCACCGGTCGCTCCACCCCCTGCCACACGAAGACCGACCGGAGCGCCGGGTGGCGTCCCACCCCGTCACGCCAGGCGCGCTCGAAGGCATCCGCGTCCAGCTCCCCCGAGATCGAGTACCCGAACTGCCCGACGTACGCCCCCTCCCCGGGGGCATAGAGGGTGTGGAAGAGCATCCCCTCCTGCATCGGGGTCAGCGGGTACACGTCCTCCACCTCGCGCCCGTTCCCCGCGATGCGGTCCAGCGCCGCCTGGTCCAGCGCCGCCAGCGGGAAGTCGGACGGGGTGCACCCTCCGGCCTCCTCGTCGGTGCAGTGCGCAATCAGCTCCCGCAGCTCGCTCAGGAACCGCTCCGCCACCCCGCGGACCGTCTCCTCGCGGTGTGCCGCCGCGCTGTAGCGCCACCGGACGCGGAGCGCCCCGCCCTCGACCATCGCGTCGATCTCGACCAGGTAGGTCCGCCGCGCGCCGTCGGCGAGGGACGGCCCGGTGGATTCCAGGCTCAGCCCGAAGAGGGCGTCTCCGGGCGCGCCGGAGTCCACCTGCCCCAGGTAGTTGAAGCTGACCTCCGGCGCGGGGAGCGCCGCCAGCGCCTCCTGCGCCTCCTTGCTCCCCAGGTAGCGCAGCGCCCCATACCCGATCCCCCGCTGCGGCACCTCCCGAAGCCCCTGCTTCACCGCCCTGATCGCCGCCCCGGGCGCGTCCTCCCCCGCCTCCAGCAGCACGGGGAACAGCGTCGTGAACCACCCCACCGTCCGCGACAGGTCCACTCCCTCGAACAGCTCCTCCCGCCCGTGCCCCTCCATCTCCACCAGCACCTTCCTCCCCCCCGTCCAGCCGACCAGCGTACGGGCCAGGGCGCAGAGCAGCAGGTCATTGGCCTGCGTCCGGTACGCCCGCGGGACCTCCTGCAGCAGCGTTCCCGTCTCTTCCCTCCCGAGGGCGACGGAGATCGTGCGCACCGTTGCTTCCGTGTTCGCGCTCCGCCCTCCTGCATGGTCCAGCGGCAACGGCGCCGCCTCCGCCCGCGAGGGATCCGTCCAGTACGGCAGCTCGGCCTCGAAGCCGCCCGTGCGCGCGTGCTCGGCAACATACCGCGCCCACGTCTGGTACGAGCTTGTCTTCGCCGGCAACTGTACCCTCCCGTCGCTCTCCAATTGCGCGCACGCGGTTGCCAGGTCCTCCACCAGCACCCGCCACGAGACGCCGTCGACCACCAGGTGGTGCGCCGCCAGCAGCAGCCGGCCCGCGCGCTCCGCCCCGAAGTCCAGGTACGCAGCACGGAACAACGGTCCACGCGAGAGGTCCAGGCTCGCCTGTACCCTCGTGCCCTCGCGCTCGATCGCCTCCGCTTCGGATTCCGGGAGCACCTGGGAGAGGTCCACACGTTCGAAGGCCACCGCCTCCTCGACACCCGCGTTCCATTGCCGCCAGCCGGCCTCGGTCTCTTCGAACCGCAGCCGCAGCGCATCATGATGCGCCAGCAGCGCAGCGACGGCCCGCTCCAGCATGGTAGCGTCCAGCGGACGGCGCACCTCCAGCAGCAGCGGCATGTTCCAGTGCCCCCGCTCCGGCACCTCCTGCGCGAAGAACCACCGCTGGATCGGCGTCAGCTCCACCGTCCCCGTCACCGCCCCCTGCTCCACCCGCACCGCCCCGGCTGTCCCCGCCACCCGGGCCAGCGCAACGAGCGTGGGGTGCTCGAAGAGCTGCCGCGGCGTGAGCTGCAGCCCCGCCTTGCGGGCCCGGCTGACCACCTGGATGCCGAGGATGCTGTCGCCGCCCAGCTCGAAGAAGTTGTCGTGGACGCCGATGGGCTCGCGCTTCAGCACCTCGGCCCAGACGCGGGCGAGGGCGGCCTCCGCGGCGGTGTGTGGGGCCTCGAAGCGGGAGCCGGAGGCGAGCGCGGCGAGCTCGGGATCGGGGAGAGCGCGCCGGTCGAGCTTGCCGTGGCGGGTCAGCGGGAGCGACTTCAGCACCACGAAGGCCGAGGGCACCATGTACGCCGGCAGCTGTTGCGCCACGTACTCGCGCAGCCCGGCCACGGAGATCCCCGCGTCCTCCCCCCCCTCCGCCGGGACCAGGTAGGCCACCAGCTTCCGCTCGCCCTCCGCGCCCTCCCGCACCACCACCGCCGCCTCCCCCACCGCTCCGTGCTCCGCCAGCACCGACTCGATCTCCGCCGGCTCGATCCGGTAGCCCCGCACCTTCACCTGTGCGTCCATCCGCCCCAGGAACTCCAGCTCTCCCGAGGACAGCCAGCGCACCCGGTCTCCCGTCCGGTACAGCCGGGATCCCGCTTCTCCCGAGAAGGCGTCCGGCACGTACCGCTCCGCCGTCAGCTCCGGGCGTCCCAGGTAGCCCCGCGCGACACCTTCACCCCCCACGTACAGCTCGCCCGGCACACCCGTCGGCGCAGGGTTGCCCTCGGCGTCCAGCACGTAGACCCGCGCGTTCTCCACCGCCCGCCCGATGGGCAGGTTCCCCCTCCCGCTCCCGTCCTCCCCCGCCCCCAGGTGCAGCGTGGTCGTCGTGCAGGTCGTCTCCGTCAGCCCGTAGACGTGCACCAGCGCCACCCCCTGCTCCGCCCACGCCCGCAGCCGCTCCGGCAGCACACGCTCGCCGCCGACGATGACGAAGCGCACGCACTCCGGCAGCCGCTGCCCCTCCTCCGCCATCTGCCGCACCCACTCGTGCCAGTACGCCGTCGGCACCTCCAGCCCCGTGACGCCCCGGGCCGCCAGCACCTGCATCAGCTCCGCAGGGGAGCCCAGCAGCTCCCCCCGGGGGAAGACCACGGCGGCCCCAGCGGTCCAGGCGGGGAACAGCTCCTCGATCAGCACGTCGAAGCCGGGGGAGGCGAACTGCAGGATGCGGTCGTCGCCGCGCAGCCCCAGGTCCTTCCTCATGGCCTGGCTGTAGGCCACCAGCGAGCGGTGACTGACGCCGGCTGCCTTGGGCTTGCCCGTGGAGCCGGAGGTGTAGATGGCGTAGGCCAGGTTCTGCGCCTCCGCCCCGCTCTCCACCGGCTCCGTGGGCTCCGACGCGAGGTCGAGCGCATCCACGCGGACCACGGTCGCCGCCGTCTCGGGGAGTCGATCGAGGAAGGAGCTGCGGGTCAGGACGAGGGGAGCGGCGCTGTCGGCGAGGACGAAGGCGAGGCGCTCGGCGGGGTACCCGGGATCCAGCGGGACGAAGGCACCGCCGGCCTTGAGCACGGCGAGCACCGAGACGGCCAGCTCCATGGAGCGGTCCAGGACGAGGGCGACGGGCACCTCAGGACCGACGCCGAGGCGGCGCAGGTGGTGGGCGAGGCGGGTGGCCTGGACGTCGAACTCAGCGTAGGAGAGGGTGCGGGTGCCGCAGACGACCGCCGGCTCCTCGCCACGCTCGGCGGCGAGGGCACCGATCAGGTCGTGGATACGGGCCGTGCGCGGGTAGTCGGCCGCCGTGGCGTTGCACTCTGCGACGAGGGCGGCACGCTCCCCGACATCGACCAGCGCCACCTCGCCGACCAGCCCGTCCGGGCGCGTCACCAGCGCGTCCAGCACCACCTCCAGATGGTCGATCATCCGCTCGACCGTGTCCGCGTCGAAGCGGGCCTCGTCGTAGCGGAAAAGCTGCTCCAGCTCGCGGCCGGGGGTGACCTCCAAGAGGAGGCCGTAGCCGAGCCCTTCCTCGGTGGTGACCCGCCGCAGGTCGCGGATCTGCTGCCCGGCGACGGTCGCGCCGGAGAACTGCACCTCCGGGAGGTTCTGGAAGACCAGCAGGGTGTCGAAGAGCCGCTGCCCCCGGGGCACCTCGCTCCACCCCTGGATGCGCGTCAGCCCGGTGTGCTCGAAGCGGCGGGCCTCCGTCTGCTCCGCCTGGAGCTCCTTGAGCCACGTGGCTACGCGGGCCCCGGGCTCCATCCGCACCCGCGTGGGGATG
Source organism: Longimicrobiaceae bacterium (assembly GCA_036260145.1). Taxonomy (GTDB): domain Bacteria; phylum Gemmatimonadota; class Gemmatimonadetes; order Longimicrobiales; family Longimicrobiaceae; genus JAFAYN01. Next base: position 6,213 of record DATAAL010000172.1, read on the forward strand.
GTGGAGATGAACGCGCCCAGCATGGCGTCGGAGCCGGGGAGCGACGCAGGGCGCCCCGCCGCCACCGACCCGAACACCACGTCCCGCTCCCCGGCATACCGCCCCAGCACGAGCCCCCATGCGGCCTGGAAGAGGGTGTTCAGGGTGACACGCCGGCTGCGCCCCGCGGCGCGCAACCGCTCAGCCACTTCGGCGGAGACCATGCGCATCCGGATCCCGTACCGCTCCCCCACCTCGCTACTCCGCGCCCCCGTCCGCCCCACCGGCACCGGCGTGGCCGCCGGGAACCCCGCTAGCGCCCCACGCCAGAAGCGCTCGGCCTCGGTGGGGTCCTGCCGCCGGAGCCACCCCAGGTAGGCGCCGAACGGGTGCACGGGCTCCAGCGCGGGCTCCTGGCCCTCGCAAAGTGCCCCGTACGCCGTCAGCACATCGCGCAGGCAGAGTGACGCCGACCAGCCGTCCAGTAGAAGGTGGTGGTAGCTCCACACCACGTGGTACTCGCGCTCGTCGGTGCGGAGCAGCATTACCCGAATTAGCGGGGCGGCGGAGTAATCGAAGACGCGGCTCCGCTCCTCCGCCCGTAGCCGCTCCAGCTGTTCGGCCGGGGCACCGCGCCAATCCTCCTCCCGCACCTCCGCGCGGGCGGTGCGGCGCACTACCTGGAGCGGCTCCTCCAGCCCCTCCCAGAAGAAGACGGTGCGGAGGATCGGATGCCGGTCGACGGCCATCTGCCAGGCGCGCGCGAACGCTTCCACATCCATCTCTCCGTCCATCGTCCAGCAGATCTGCTCGACGTACTCATCCCGCTCGGGCATCTGGAGGATGCGGAGAAGGATCTCCTGCTGGATCGGGGAGAGCGGGAAGACGCTTTCGACGTTCTCCATACTGGTCTAACGAGGGTGCAGCGGTGAGGCGCGGCCGAGAGAGGCGAACGCCGGAACGATTCGAGGAGCTAGAGCCGGTCTGACGAAAGCGGGTCCGTACTAGCTTAGGTACATGGCACGTACCGACTTAACCGGAGCGCGGTAGCGCACTTTGGCGCCACACCTCCCCGGCGATGCGAAGAAGGAACAGGCCTGTAGCTACCGGCCCGCCTAGCCGCCAGAGCCCATACGCGGCTGGACCGGGCGAGAGCAAAGTGTGGCTGAAGGCGGAGTGGCTGGGCCGTTCTCGTGAGGGATCACGAGCAGGCTCCACATCAGCGGGTTCCACCGGGGCAGGCGTTATTAGCTGAATTGACACATATAATTAGGGACAAGAAAATCGATCCGTCAAGCCGTGGAGCCGCATTTCCTGCTTTTGTTATTTTCCACAAAAAGTCGTAAATAGATCGATAGACCGCTCCGGCTCCCGCCGCGACCATGCCCGGCCCACTGCTCCCGCCTGCAGCCCCGACGCCTCCCGGGCCGGACCGGGACCAGGTACTCCGATCGTTGCGGAACGCTAGTTCCGGCGTATACTGTGCTAGGCCGGTCAGCGCGCCGCCCCTCTGCCATCCCCATCGCGAGCCCACTCGCGCCACCCCCGCGCCGAACGATGCTGCGGACTCCCTTCTCCCTACCCCCGGGACGCTCTCCGTCCGGCCGCAGCAGGCCGTCGCGGGTCGCCCTGGCCGCCCTGTTGCTCGTTCCGCCCTGGGCAGGCACGTCCGCCCAGACCCCCCCACCTCCGCAGCACGACACGTCATCCGTCCGATC
>DATAAL010000173.1:0-8640 GCA_036260145.1 Longimicrobiaceae bacterium
CCCACTCCCCACCACCAGCCGGAGGATGTCCGGCCCCGCGGCGCCCAGCGCCAGGCGGATCCCGATCTCGTGGGTGCGCTGCGCCACCGCGTATGCCATGACCCCGTACACCCCCACCGCCGCCAGCACCAGCGCCAGCAGACCGAACGAGGCGAACACCTCGCCGAAGAGCCGCCGGTCCCAGGTGGTGTACGAGCGGTACTCCTCCATGGTCCGGACGTCCCACACCGGGAGGGCCGGATCGGTGGCGCGGACCTCCCGGCGCACCGCGGGCGCCACCGCGCCGGGATCCCCCGCGGCGCGGACCATGAGCGTCATCAGCCGCCACCCTGCCACGGCGTAGGGCAGGTACACCTGCCGCCGCGACTGCGCATCCTCCTCCCCGATCTCCTCGTACTGGAGGTCCGGCGCCACCCCCACCACCGTGAACCGGAGGGCGCTGTCCCCCAGCGCCAGGGTGAAGCGGCGCCCCACCGGGTTCTCCCCCGGCCAGAGCTGCGAAGCCAGGTTCCGGTTCACGATCGCCACGCGGCTGGTGCTGTCCGCCGCCTCCCGGTCGGTGAAGGTGCGGCCGGACACCAGAGGCGTCCCCAGCGTGCCGAAGAAGCCGGGGGTGATGCCGACGTAGCGGCCCACGGTCTCCTCGCCGGGCGCGCGGGGCTGTCCCTCGGCCACCAGGCCGGCCCATGTCCCTCCGTCGTCCCCGGGGAGGGCGGTGGTCCACGTCGCGCCCTGGACGCCCGGGAGGGTCCGGATCCGCTCCTCCATCCGCCGGAAGGTCTCGGCCCGGACCGCGGTGGCGTCGTACCGCTCGCCCGTGAGCGAGGTGCGCATCGCCAGGAGCGGGCGGGTGTCGAAGCCCAGGTCCGCCCGCACCGCCGACATGAAGGAGCGGATCATCAGCCCCGCCCCCACCAGGAGGATCAGCGCCAGCGCGATCTCCCCGGCCACCAGCGCCCCGCGGAGGCGGCTGCGCCCCCCCGCGCCGACCCCGCTGCGCCCTCCCTCCTTCAGCGCGCCGGTCAGGTCGGGACGCGAGGCGCGGAGCGCCGGGAGCGTCCCGAACGCGACCCCGGTGGCCGCCGACAGCAGCAGGGTGAAGAGGAGGACCCGCCAGTCGATCCCGAACTCGATCCAGTACCCCAGCTCCTCCGGGATCCGGGAGGTGGTCCAGTCCACCCACCACACCGCCACCAGCGTCCCCAGCGCCCCGCCTGCCAGCGCCACCAGCACGCTCTCGGTGAGGAGCTGGCGGACCAGCCGCCGGCGCCCGGCCCCCAGCGCCGCGCGCACCGCGATCTCCCGCTGCCGGCCCGCGGCGCGCGCCAGGAGGAGGTTGGCCAGGTTGGCGCAGGCGATCAGGAGTACGAACCCCACCGAGCCCAGCATCAGCGACAGGGCCAGCTTCAGGTCGCCGTCCACCCACTCCTCCTTCCACAGCTTGGCACCGAAGCTCCACCCCGCGTTGGTCCCGGGGCTCGCCGCCTCGTTGCGCCGGGCGATCCCGGCCAGCTCCGCCCGCACGGCGTCGAGCGTCACTCCCGGACGCACCCGGCCCAGCGCCAGCACGTACCGCTCGGAGCGGGTCTCCGACGGGTCCCACTGCATGGGGATCCACAGGTCCTCGGTCTCCGGGAAGCGGAACCGGGGCGGCATCACCCCCACCACCACCCGCGGCCTCCCGCTGACCCGCACCGTCTTCCCCACGATGTCGCGGCGCGCGCCGAAGCGGCTCTCCCACAGCCGGTGGCTCAGGATCACCACCTGCTCCCCCCCGGGACGGTCCTCCTCCGCGAGGAAGTTGCGCCCCAGCATGGGCCGGGCGCCGAGCAGGGGGAACAGGTCGTGGCTGATCCCCGCCCCCGACACCCGCACCGGCTCGTCCCCGCCGGAGAGGTTGAACCCGGTCCGGTACAGCCCGGCCACCCCCTCCAGCGTCCGGCTCTGCGCCCGCACGTCGTGGAGGTCGGCCACGCTGAACGGCGCGTCGTCGATCCCCTGCTTCTGCTGGATGGTGTAGAGCATCAGCACCCGGTCCGGGTCGGCCAGGGGGAGCGGTCGGAGCAGGAAGGTGTTGATGACGCTGAACACCGCGGTGTTCACCCCGATCCCCAGAGCCAGCGAGAGCACCGCCACGGCGACGAAGCCGCGGGAGCGCGAGAGGGTGCGGAGGGCGTAGCGCAGGTCCTGGAGGAGGGTATCCATGGTGGGGCTCCTACTCGGCGCGGAAAGAGGTCATGGGGTTGTTGCGGAGTGCCACCACCGGGGTGAATCCCGGGCCCCGGAGGAGGGCGCCCATCACGCCAGCTCGAACCCGTGTCTCTCCAGCTCCGCCGCCACCGGGCTCCGCTCGTCGCGCACGATCTGCCCGTCGAAGAGGTGCACCGTGCGCTCCGCGTGCTCGGCGTAGCGCGGGTCGTGAGTCACCATGCAGATGGTGGCACCCTCGCGGTGCAGCTCCTGGAGGAGCCCCATCACCGCTTCGCCGTTCACCGAGTCCAGGTTCCCCGTGGGCTCGTCGGCCAGGAGGATCAGCGGCTTCCCGGCGATGGCGCGCGCCACCGCCACGCGCTGCTGCTGGCCGCCGGAGAGCTGCGAGGGGTAGTGGTTGGTGCGGTGGCTCATCCCCACCCGCTCCAGCGCCTCCTGCACCCGCTGCTTCCGCTCCGCCCCGGACATCCCCCGGTAGGTCAGCGGGAGCTCCACGTTCTCGTAGACGGTGAGGTCGCCGATCAGGTTGAACGCCTGGAAGATGAAGCCGATCTCCCGGTTGCGGATCCGCGCCCGCTCGGCCGCGGAGAGCCCGGAGACCGGGCGCCCGTTGAGCCTGTACGTCCCCTCGGTGGGGGAATCCAGAAGCCCCAGGATGGAGAGGAGGGTGGTCTTGCCGCCGCCGGAGGGCCCGGCGATGGCGATGTACTCCCCGGGCTGGATCTCCAGGTGGACGCCGGACAGGGCGTGCGTCTCCACCTCCTCGGTGTAGAACACCTTGCTCACTCCCTCGAGCTGGATCAGGGGCTGGCCGTTGGTCTGCTGCATCTGGGGCTTCCTTGTGGTGGTTTCGGATGCGGGAGAGAGTTCACTTCAGGCGGACCCGGTCGGCCGAGTCCCACTGCGACATATCGGACAGGATGACGACGTCCCCCGGCTGGAGGCCGCTGATGACCTCGATGGTGCTGGCCGAGCCGCGTCCCAGGCGGACGTTGACGCGCACCGCCTCGCGTCCTCCGTTCACCAGCTTGAAGAGCCCGACGGTGCTCTCCGGCTGGCCGTAGGCGGGGCGTCCCACGTACAGAACGTCCTGCAGGCGCTCGATGTCGATGGTCCCGTCCACCGACAGGTCCGGGCGGGCGCCGCGCGGGAGCGCGCCCTCCAGCGCCACGTCTACGGTGACGGTCCCGTTCTGCGCCGCGGGGTCCATCCGCACCACCCGCCCCCGCACGATGCCGTTGCGGGTGTCGATGGAGGCCGGCTGCCCGATGCTCACGTCCTTGACCTGCGTCTCGGGGATGCGGAGCACCGCCTTGAGCCGGCCGGGCTGGACCACCCTCGCCAGGGTGGCGCCGGAGTTGACCCACTGTCCCATCTCCACCGGGAGGTCCTGGAGCACCCCGTCGGCCCCGGCGCGGACCTGCATGGAGGCCACCTGCCCGCGCTGGAAGGCCACGATCCCGCGGAGCATCTGCACCTGGTCCTGCTGCGCCGCGAGCTGCGTCCGCATGGACTCGCGCAGGAAGCCCAGGCGCTTCCGCTCCACCTCCAGCCGCGTCTGCAGCTCCTCGGCCCGGTCGCGGAGCCGGGCCACCTCCATCGGCGCCGCGAGCCCCCGCTCGGCGAGCCCCTGGTTGGCCTGAATCTGCCGCTGCGCCTCCCGGTACTCGGCGCTCACCGTGGCGATGGTGGCCTCCTGCGTGAGGATCTGGTTCTGCAGCGTGGCGCGCAGGTTGGCCAGCTCCGACTGCGCGGCCACCAGTTGCCGCTGCGCCTCCAGCGCCTGCCGGTCCACATCGGGGTTGCTCAGCTCCACGAGCACGGTCCCGGCGGTCACGGCGGTCCCCGGCTGCACCAGCTTGCGCTCCACGCGCCCCTGGGTGACGGCGGAGACCCAGCGCACCTCCTCGGCGACCAGGGTCCCGGGGCCGCGGACCTGGCGGACCATCTCCCCCCGGCGCACGGTGTCGGGCCAGAGCGTCGCCCGCTCCACCGTGGGGGGGGCGGGATCCAGTCGCGACAGCGCGAGCGTCACCAGGGCAAGCACGGCGATGCCGGCTCCCGCGTAGAGCCAGCGGCGCCGCTTGCGGGTAGATTGGCGAGGTACATCCACGAGGGTTTCTCCTGCAGTGTAATAGGAAGGGTCGGTAGGTCGTCTTGATGCGCCGGGGGCCCGGCCGGTCAGGCTGCGCGCTGCTCCCGGTTCCGCTCCGCCGCGTCCTCCACCGCGCGGACCAGGTCGCTGAGCCGTTGCTCCAGCGCCTCCAGGCGCGCCTCCACCCCGGGGTCCGTCTCCCGCCCCGCGGCGCGGATCCGCGCCACCGATTCCAGGAGGGGCTTGAAGGCGAAGCGAGCGGTCAGCCCCGCGAGCGGAACCAGGAGGACGCACCCCCCCATCCAGATCGCGGCGATCATCGTCAGGTCCACGTTCAGGGCGTCCATGTATGTCTCCGTACGCGAGCGTTGGCGGGTCGGACGGGCTCTCACCCGGGGTGTCCGCGGGCGGGACTGTCCCCGGCGGCACTCTCCGGTAAGGCGAGGACCGTGCCGGACACGGGGTAACTTGTAAACTGATTCGGGGCAATTGCTTAAGTGCGCACGTGCCTGCGCGTGGACGGAAGGGGATGACCGGTTGTGGGAATGCCCGTCCCAAAAGCGGACACTGGTGGAAGGGCGGAGGGCGCGGCCCCGGGGGATCAAAGTCGTTGCGTCTGGTTCGGACCCCCGCCATGTTGCAGTATCCCACATACCCTATGCCCGGGAGCCGATGTCCCAGGAACTTCATCCCGAGGAAGCATCCCGAACCGTCCGGGCCGCCACCTTCCCCCTGACGGAGCACGGAACGCTGGCGCTGGTCCTCGGGACCATCGCCGACGGGGTCACGGTGCAGGACGCGAGCGGACGGCTCGTGTACGCCAACGAAGCCGCGGCGCGCGTGGTGGGGTACCCCTCCGCCGAAGCGTTCGTCGCGGCCTCCCCCCAGGAGATCTTCTCCCGCTTCGAGATCCTGGACGAGAGGGGCGCGCCGTTCCCGCTCGACCACCTCCCCGGACGGCTGGTCCTTCGCGGCGAGGAGGCGCCGGAGGCCACCCTCTGCTGGCGCGACCGGCGGAGCGGCGAGGAGCGCTGGTCCATCGTCCGGGCCTCGCCCGTGGCGGGCGAGGGAGGCGCCGGGCGCATGGCGGTGAACATCTTCCACGACGTCACCGAGCGGATGCGGCAGCAGCGCACCCTGCAGGACACCGCCGCGAAGCTGGCCGCCACCGTCCGGCAGCTCGACACCCACGTCCGGGAGGCGGAGGCGGCCCGGAGCCGCACCGCCGCCATCCTGGAGAGCATCGGCGACGCCTTCGTGGCGTACGACCGGGACTGGCGGTTCACCTACGTCAACCGCCGGGCGGCGGAGATCTTCCGCGGGGAGGGCGGGGCGCGGGAGGACGTCACCGGGATGCGGCTCTGGGACGCCTTCCCGGAGATGGTGGGCTCGCCCTTCGAGGAGCCGCTGCGGCGGGCGATGGAGAGCGGGGAGACCGTCTCGTTCCAGGCCCTCGACCGGACCCGGGGGCGCTGGCAGGAGGTGACCGCCTACCCCTCCCCGGAGGGGCTCTCCGTCTACTTCCGCGATATCACCGAGCGGAAGCGCGCGGAGGACGCCCTCTCCTTCCTCGCGGACGCCAGCGAGCTGCTGAACCGCACCCTCGACCCCGAGACCACCCTGGCCGACCTCGCCCGGCTGGCGGTCCCGCGGCTCGGCGACTGGTGCGCCGTGGACCTGGCCGCGCCGGACGGCTCCACCCGCAGGCTGGCGGTGGCCCACCAGGACCCCGCCCGGGTGGAGTGGGCGTACGAGCTCCAGCGGCGCTACCCTCCCGACCCGAACGCCCCGATCGGGGTCCCCCAGGTGCTGCGCACCGGCCGGTCGGAGCTGTATCCGCTGATCACCGAGGAGGTCCTCAAGGCCTCGGCGCGGGACGCCGAGTACCTGGAGATGGTTCGCCGGCTTGGCCTGCGCTCGGTGATGCTGGTCCCGCTGCTCGCGGAGGGGAGGCCCCTCGGGGTGCTCACCCTGGTGGCCGCGGAGTCCGGGCGGAGCTTCGACACCCAGGACCTCGCCCTGGCCGAGGACCTGGCCCGTCGGGCCGGCGCGGCCATCGAGAACGCGCGCCTCTACCGCGAGGTGGAGGAAGCGAGACGCCTGCTGGAAGAACAGGCGCAGGAGCTGGAAGCCACTACCGCGGAGCTGGAGGCCGCCAACGAGGAGCTCCAGGCCATGGTCGGCGAGGCGGAGCGGGCGCGGACCGAGGCCGAGGCCGCCAACCTCGCCAAGTCCGAGTTCCTCGCGCTGATGAGCCACGAGCTCCGCACCCCCCTGAACGCCATCGCCGGGTACGTGGAGCTGCTGGACCTGGGGATCCACGGCCCCGTGACCGGGGAACAGCGGGAAGCGCTGCGGCGGATCCGCTTCAGCCAGTCGCACCTGCTGGGGATCATCAACGACGTGCTCAACTTCGCCCGGCTGGAGAGCGGGCACGTCCAGCTCGCGCTGAGCGACGTCCCCGTCCAGGAGACGGTCGCGGAGGTGGTGGCGATGATGGAGCCGCAGATCACCGCCCGGGGGCTGTCGTGCGAGGTCCTCCCGGGCGCCGCCGGGGTGACGATGCACGTGGACCCGGAGAAGGTGCGGCAGATCCTGCTCAACCTCCTCTCCAACGCCGTGAAGTTCACCCCCGCCGGGGGGGTGGTGTCGGTGAACTGGGACGCGGACGGGGAGACGGTCCGCATCCGGGTGCGCGACACGGGGCGAGGGATCCCGCTCGGCAAGCTGGAGGCGGTGTTCGAGCCCTTCGTGCAGGTGGACCCGGGACTGACCCGGGAGACGGGTGGGGCCGGCCTGGGCCTTGCGATCAGCCGGGATCTGGCACGGGCCATGAGGGGCGATCTCCTCGCCGAGAGCGTCCTGGGCGAGGGGTCCACCTTCACGCTGGTGCTCCCCCGCCGGGGAGCCGCCCCCGGGCCCTCCGCCACCCCTCCCGCCCGGGAGCGGTGATCACGCGGGGGTTGCGCTTTGCGCGCGCCGCTCACACACTCTCCTCATCGGCGGCTCCGATCGCCGCGGCGCAGCGCCAGAACCAGTACAGGAGATAGACCGGGATGAAGAGCGCAAAGGCTGACGAGCGGTTCGACGCGCTCGTGGCACAGGTACACGACTGGGTGGAATCGGCCGTCGCGCTGGACGCGGGGCACTTTCCGAGCGAGCTGCTGAGCGACCTCCAGGACCTGATCGAGGAGCTCAAGACCTTCCTGGACGAGGAAGGCTCCAGCTACGACCGACGGGACGTCACCGAGCTGTTCGTGACCCCGGAGATGGCGGAGGTGATCGAGCGCTTCCCGCGTGTGCGCCGGCTGATGGAGAGCGCCTGGGGGTCGCAGCTCACGGAGCTGATCGAGGAGGAGGGGGGCGGGTTCAGCGGGTTCGAAGACGACGACGACGACGAGTGATGCCACCGGGGGCGTCGACGGAGCCTGACGACCCCGGAGCGGGGGCGCCGGTACCCGCCGGTCCACAGCCCTCAGGGTCCTTCCGCGCCCCCGGTCCGGGCGCCCCGCCCGGACCGGTTCCTCTCCGCCCGGAGCACCTGTACAAGAGCGTCGGGCTCCTCTTCCTCCTGGCGCTCCTCCTCCGCTTCTTCGATCCCATCACGCAGGTCCTCCTCCTGGCCTACGCCTCAGCCATCCTGGCGGTGGCGCTGAACGCCCTCGCTTCGCGGCTCCCCCTGGGGCGCAAGTGGGTGGCGGCGCTCGCCGGGGCGGGGCTCCTTGCGGTGCTGGTGGCGCTGCTCTGGCTCGGCGCCCCGGCGCTGATGGTGCAGGTCCGGGACCTGGCGGCCGACGCGCCGCAGATCCAGGCCCGCATCCGCGAGTGGGGGGAGTGGGTCTATCGCCAGACCGGGATCCGCATTCCGCTCCTGGGGAGGGGAGGCGGAGGGGGGCAGCCCCTCCCGCAGCTCCGCGGGGGCGAGGTGATCGGGCGCGCGCGGGGGCTCCTGGAGGTGATCCTCCTGATGTTGATCCTGGTGTTCGGGGGGCTGTACGCCATGGCGAGCCCCAACGAGCGGCTCCTGAACCCGCTGCTGCGCGCCTGCCCGCGCGGCTTCCGTCCGGACGTGTACCGCATCCTGGAGCTCCTGGGGGAGCGGCTGGTGGGGTGGCTCAAGGGGACGGGGATCGCGATGCTGGGGGTGGGAGCGCTGAGCGTGCTCGCCTTCTCCCTGATCGGCGTCCCCAACGCGCTGGCGCTGGGGATCTTCAACGGGCTGATGGAGTTCATCCCCATCTTCGGCCCCTGGATCGGCGGGGCGGCGGCTACGCTGGTGGCCTTCATCGCCGACCCCTCCAAGGGAGTGTGGACTGCCGTGGTCGCGCTCGCCA
>DATAAL010000174.1:0-5920 GCA_036260145.1 Longimicrobiaceae bacterium
GTCCGGCGGGCCCTCGCGGCTGTGTCGCGCTGTCCTGTCGTACCCGGGGAGGCGTCCACCACAGAGGACATGGACCGGAGCCCGGATTCGCCACCATTCAGCCAACTCGTTTTCCCGTAAGCGGATCGTCAGCCGGGTCCACGCGGTACGTCGAATGCCAGAAGCGACACCGCACGCCCACTCCGCAGTCGCATCCAATACCGTCTGGAGCAGCCATGAACATCCTCGCACGCATCCGATCCGGATCCCTCCCCGCGCTCGCCGGCCTCGTCCTGGTTTCCGGAGGCTGCGCCAAGCAGGTCACCCGCGTCGCCCCGGAGCAGGCCATCGACCTCTCGGGCCGCTGGAACGACGTGGACTCCCGGCTGGTGGCCGAGGAGATCATCCGCCAGAGCTTCGAGGCGGAGGGTGGCCCCAGCTGGGTCTCCCGCTATATGCAGGCGCACGCCGGGAGGCAGCCCACGGTGATCGTCGGGACCATCCGCAACCGGAGCATGGAGCACACCCCGGTGGGCACCTTCGTCCGTGACCTGGAGCGCGCCTACCTGCGGAGCGGCCAGGTACAGGTGGTGGCCTCGCCCGAGGAACGCGACGAGCTCCGGGACGAGCGCATCGACCAGCAGGAGAACGCCTCCGCCGACACCCGCGCCCGGATGGGACGGGAGCGCGGCGCCAGCTACATGCTCCAGGGGGACATCGAGTCCATCCAGGACCGGGAAGGGCGCCGCAGCGTGGTCTTCTACCAGGTGGACATGACGCTGGTGGACCTGGAGACCAACCAGAAGACCTGGGTGGGACAGCACAAGATCAAGAAGTACGTCGAGCGCCCGCGGATCCGCCTGTAGCCACCCGGAGCCGAAGATGAGACAGCACACCGTCCTGGCCGCCGCCCTGGCGCTCACCGCCGCTGCGTGCGGCCCCAACCTCCACCCCCTCCGCCCCGTGATGGCCAACGGGGAGGTCCTCCCCTCCCGCACCGACGAGGTGGTGGACCGGGCGCGCGCCTCCGGCGAGGCCGAGCGTGCCCGCCTGGCCGAGCAGCGTGACCGCGTCGACGCCGCGGCGCTCGCCGGCTGCACCGGCCGCACCTGCGACGCCATCGCCCGTGGCGAGGTGGAGCTGGGGATGACCGAGGCGCAGGTCCTGGCCGCCACCCGCACCACCGCCGCCGCGTGGGAGACCCGCGGGAGCGGGCGCGCCGTGGTGATGACCGGCCGTTTCGAGAGCGACGCCCCCACCGACGCCGTGGGGGAGATCACCTACCTGACGCTGCAGAATGGCGTGGTGCGGGGGATCACCTACCGCGAGCCGCATGGGTTCCGCACCGTATCGTCCCCCGCCGACGCCACCCTCCAAGGGCGGGCCGCGGCGCAGGCCGAGGCGCTCCTGCGCGAGGGTGACGACTTCGCGGTGCGCGGCGACCTGCGGGGAGCGCTGGACCGCTACGACCGAGCCGACGTGCTGCGTCCCGGCGACCCCGAGACCACCCTGCGGATCGCGCGGGCGCTGGACAAGGCGCTGCGCCCCTACGAGGCGCTGATCCGCTACCAGATGTTCCTGCACCAGATGGAGCTGGAGCGGATCCGCGCCACGGGCGAGGCGTACGGCCATCTGGCCGCGGCCATCGCGCAGGCCCGGGAGCGCGTGGTCGTGCTCGAGCGCCGCCGATGAGCGCTGCCCTGCCGCTGCTCCGCGCCGCGGCAGGTGGCGCGCTCCTCCTCACGCTGGCCGGGTGCGCAGCGGGGAGGGGCTTCCCCCGTCGTCCGGCGCCGGAATCGCTCCCGCCGGCCTCGCCCCTGCGCAGCGCCACCCTCCCGGAGACGGACGCCTGGCTGCGCCACTACCTGGTGACCGGGGCGTACGACTCTGCGGTGCGGGTGCTGGACGCGGGGGCCCGCACTGCCCCGCGCGACCCGCTGGTCCGGATGCTCCAGCTCGGCGTGGTGCTGCACCAGGCGGGGCGCCACGCGGAGAGCAACGACGCCTTCGAGTGGGCGGAGCGCGAAGCCGAGGAGCGGATCACCCGGAGCGTGTCCCGCGGCGTGGGATCGCTGGTGGTCAACGACGGGATGCTGGAGTACGTCCCCTCGCCCTCGGAGCGGGCGATGATCCCGTACTACCGGATGCTCAACTACCTGGCGCTGGGGAGCCGGGACGAGTCGCTGGTGGAGGCGCGCAAGGCGAGCGCCCTCCTCGCCGAACGCGATACCAAGGCGGAGATCGCCTGCGACGAGGCGTTCCTGGGGTACCTGAGCGGGCTGGTGTACCAGGCGGCCGGGGAGCGGAACGACGCGCTGGTCTCGCTGCGGCGCTCGGAGCGCGCCTTCGACGCCTGTGGCGGGGAGGGGGAGATCGCCCGCCCGGCGGCGTTCGGGATGGACCTCTTCCGGGCGGCGAGCGAGCTGGGGGTGCGGGAGGTGGCCGACTCCGCGCGCACCCGCTACCGGCTGGACTCCGGGGCCACGGCAGGGCGCACCGCCGACCTGGTGCTCCTGGTGGAGCACGGGTGGGTGGCGCACCGCTGGGAGCAGGACGTCCATGTCCCCGTCTACCCCGAGGAGGTGGATGGGGTGGAGGAAGACGACGAGGCGGTCGCCGCCGCCGGGCGGATCAGCGCGCGGCTCCTGGGCGAGCTGATGGACGAGGTCCGGTGGGGGGAGGGGTACCACGAGCACCCCACGGTACAGGTGGCGGACGCGCTGTCGGGGGCGCACATCCTCAGGTTCGCCTGGCCAGTCTACCGGCTGGAGGCGAGCCGTCCCGCGGAGCTGCGCGTGCTGGTGGACGACTCCGTGGCCGCCGTCTCCACCGTGGAGGACCTGTCCTCCCGGGTGGTGCGGGACTTCGAGCGGCGGCGGCCGATGGTCATCACCCGGGCGGTGGGACGCGGGGTGCTGAAGTACCTCGCCGCGCGCGAGGTGGAGCGGAGAGCGGAGAAGAAGGGCGGGGAGGCGGCGGGGTTCTTCGCCGCGCGGCTGATGAACCTGGCCGGGAACCTCCTGGAGCGGGCGGACACGCGGAGCTGGGCGCTCCTCCCGGACCGGATCTCGCTGGCCCGGGTCGTGCTCCCCCCGGGGGAGCACCGGGTGCGGATCGAGGTGCGGCGGGGCGGGTGGAGCGAGGCCGTGGACACGCTGGACCTGGGGGTAGTGACCGTGCAGCCCGGAGAGCGGGTGTTCCGGAGCCGGCGGGTGTGGGGGGAGGAGCAGGGGGACGAGGGACGCTTCGGGCGCTGGAACGACCCGCGGGCGCTCTCCGTATACGACACCCGCTGGGCGGGAGCGGGACCGCGCTACGTCGGCGACCGTCCGGAGGCGCGACCGGTACGGGTGAAGGAGAAGGGAGCCGCTCGTCCGAACCCGGTGGAAGGACAGCGCCCGGCGGCGGAGGTCCGGCCGAGGGTGGGAGAGCGGGACGAAGCGTCAGAGCGGGAGTGGCGGGAGCGCCGGGAGCGGGCGAAGGGTTCGTCGGGGCGCTCGGGGGACGGGGGGGTGCCGGTGAGCAGGGCGCGCCCGAATCCCGAGTAGACGGAACTGCTTTTGAACGGCTGGGTTCGGGCGTGCCCCCCGCTGGCGCGGGGGTCGGGCTGCGGCAAGCCGGGATCTCCTGACCTTGAGCAAAAACAGCGCGCCCCCTCGACCTGAGGGGGCGCGCTGCCGTTTTGTCCTCTGGCCTGACGGTCCTGTCTACAGGCCGCTGTACGGCGCGAAGAACCACACCATGATGATCGGTACGCCGGGGATCATCAGGATCCCCACGACCCAGAGGATCACCTCCCACATTGCGTACTCGTCCCGCGGAACGGTGTCCACGTCCGCGTCGTTCCGGATGTCCAGGTCTGCCATGGCTCGCTCGGGTGGTTCGCTTCGGCTCTCGGGGTCCGCCGAACGCGCGGACCCCGATTATCATAGTGCACCGCTCTCCGCGTGTCCAGAAGCGGGCTCGGGGCCCGGCGGCGAGACCCTCTCCGGGGCGTCGTAGAACCCCCTTCCGCTCTCCGCGAGCCGCCGGAGGCGGGGAGCGGGGGAGAAGCGCTCCCCGGACTTCGCGGCGTGCTCCTCCAGCGTCTCCGCCACCTGCGGCAGGCCCCTGCGGTCGGCGTGATAGAGGAGCCCGCCCCGGAAGGCGGGGAACCCCACGGCCAGGAGCATCGCCAGGTCCACCTCCGCGGCGGTCCCGACGATCCCGTCCTCCAGCGCCCGGGCGGCCTCGTTCACCATCGCAAGCACCATGCGAGACTGCATCTCCTCCCCTCCGCTCTCCCCCTCCCGCGCCGCACCGCGCAGCGCCTCCGCCACCCGCGGCGAGACGACCGGCTCCCGCCCCTCCCCGTACCGGTAGAACCCGGGCTCCGGCTCCCGCTTGAGGCGCGGCCCCCCGGCTACGAGACGGAGGACGGGGGAGGGCCGGAAGCGCTCCCCCAGCTCCGCGGCAAGGAACTCGGAGAGCCGCGCCACCCGGCCGATCCCCAGCTCGTCCGCCAGGCGGAGCGGCCCCATCGGCATCCCGAACTCCGTCATGGCGCCGTCCACCCGCTCCACGGGGACCCCCTCCTCCAGGAGCCGGAGCGCCTCGCCCAGGTACGCCGCCAGGATGCGGTTCGCCAGGAATCCCGGACCGTCGCCCACCACCAGCGCGGTCTTCCCCAGCCGTCTCGCCAGGGCGACCGCCGCGGCCAGGGTCTCCTCCGCGGTGTTCTCCCCGCGCACCACCTCCACCAGCGGCGCCCACGCCACCGGGGGGAGGAAGTGCATCCCCACCACCCGCTCCGGGCGCTCCACGGCCGGCTGGAGCCGGGAGATAGGCACCATCCCGGTTGTGGAGACCAGGATACAATCCTCGCGCACGTGCTCCTCGACCTCGCGGAGAACGGAGCGCTTCAGCTCCTCCTCGTCCCGCACCGCCTCCAGCACCACGTCCACCGTCCCGAACCCCCCGAAGCCCAGGGTGCCAGCGATCGTCCCGGCGCGCGCCGCCGCTTCACGTCGGTCCAGGCGCTTCTCCCGCACCGCCTCCGTGAAGAGCGCGTGGAGACGCTCGATCCCCCCGGTGAGCGTCTGGTGGCGGAGGTCGCGCACCCGCACCGGGATCTCGTGCGCCGCCAGGAGATAGGCGATCCCCGTTCCCGTGCGCCCGGCTCCCAGCACCGCCGCCCGCTCCACCCGGGGAGCGGGCGGGGGGGAGGGCTCGCGCCCGCTCCCCGCCGCCTGCCGCAGCCGGAAGGCGTGCAGGAGCCCGCGCGCCTCACGGGTGACGATCAGCTCCCCGAGCGCCTCCGCCTCCCGCTCGAAGGCGCGGTCCAGCGGGAGCGCGATCCCATCGGCGACGGTCTCCAGCACGCGGCGGGCGGCGGACGGGGCGCCCTTCCGCCGCTCCGCCTCCCGCCGCAGCCGGGCGAAGATCACCCGCCGCCCCGGGGCGGTGTCCTCCAGGAGCCGCCGCCCCACACCGCGCCGCGCTCCGGTCCGTAGCCGGCCGCGCCGGATCCGCTCCACCACGAAGCGGCGGGTCTCCTCCTCGAAGCGCTCGGACGGGAACGCCGCATCCACGATCCCCAGCGCCCCCGCCTCTTCGGCACCCACCTCCCTCCCGCTGAGGATCAGCTCCAGCGCCTCGCGGACGCCGATCAGGCGCGGGAGGCGCACCGTCCCTCCCAGTGCGGGTAGGATCCCGAGCTGCACCTCCGGGAAGGCGATGCGGGTCTGCGGAGCGAGGGAGGCCAGGCGGTAGGCGCAGGCCAGGGCCAGCTCGGCGCCGGCGCCCAGGCAGGCGCCCTCGATCAGGGCGAAGGTGGGGACGGGGAGGAGCTCCAGGCGGCGCAGCACCTGCTGCCCCCGGCGGGCATGGGCGGCGCCCTCTGCCGCGGTGGCCACTCCACGCATCTCCTCCAGATCCACCCCGGCGATGAAGGAGCCGGGCT
>DATAAL010000175.1:0-4005 GCA_036260145.1 Longimicrobiaceae bacterium
GCCGTGGAGCTGCGAGAGGCGATCTACGGGATCTTCTCGACTCTGGCCGGGGGGGGGGAGGCGCCCCAGGAGGAGCTGGAGATCCTGAACCGGGAGCTCTCCCGGGCGATGTCGCGGGCGCGGATCACTGCGGCGGGGGGCCAGTGCGATTGGGCGTGGCAGGACACCGGAGAGCTGGACCGGGTGCTATGGCCGGTGGCGCGCTCCGCGGCGCAGCTGCTCACCTCCGAGGACCGGGTGCGGGTGAAGGAGTGCGCCGGCGACGACTGCGGCTGGCTGTACCTGGACACCAGCAAGAACCGCAGCCGCCGCTGGTGCGACATGAAGGACTGCGGCAACCGGGCCAAGGTCCGCCGGCACTACCACCGGCACCGGGCGGGTGAAGGCGACTGACCCGCGGCTATCTCGACACGTCCAGGCGGAGCCCGACGCTCCCCTGCGGTGAAGAGAAGAACGCGGTGTACGTCCCCGGCACCGCGGCGGGCTCCGCCCGGAAGACGAGCCGGACCGAGTCGCGGGCGGCCAGGGGACGCCCCGCCATACCCTCGAAGGTGATTCCCGAAGGAGAGGGGCGGATCGAATCGATCCTCCACGTCAGCTCGCCGATGCCCCGATTGGAGACGGTGACCGTCCGGACCGGACCGCCCGGAACCAGCCGCAGGGAGTCGGGAGCGACCACCATCACCGGAGCTCGGGGGAGGAGGTCGAGGACCACGAGGAAGCCGTCCCTCCTGATGCGGGCCGTCGAGTCGCCCGCGAACAGCACCGTCCCGTTGGTGCTCAGCACCCGCGCGGAGAACCGGGTCCGTCCTCCCGGAACGCGGACTCCGAAGGACACCATGGAATCTCCTCGCGCCAGCCTCCGGCCGAACACCAGCGGGGACGCCGCGCCCTGCGGCGTCGCTTCCAGCCCGATGCTGTCGATCACCGTACCCGGGACGACCGTCAGACCACTGCTCGGCCTGCCGAAGAGCGGCCGCAGGTCGAGCTCCATGCTCCCCCTGCGCATGGCGAAACCCAGCGGCCCGTCCCCGCAGCCGTGCAGGAGCAGCCCTGCCCCCCAGGCGAGCACCAGGAGCCGAAGCGCTCTCGTGGACACCTCTGGCAGCTTCATGGATCAGAGGGGGATGCGGATGATGACCGTACCTTCCCGGGACTCTTCCCCGGACGCTTCCGACCCGAGCCAGGCACTGTAGATCAGGAAGCCCGCGGCCACTCCCCCCAGCCCCACCAGCATCGCTCGCCGGACCCGACGCCTCTGCCGCCCGGACTCGACGGGAACGGCCGGGACCTCCCGCCCGGTGCTGTCGGCGGAGGTGGGCCGTCCGGCGGGACCCCAGACGGCATCGATGCGGTCCCGCACGCTCTCCCGCACGTCCGACGCGGCGTCGGGTCCGAGGTCCACGTGCGGCAGTCCACGGCGCAGGTGCAGGAGCTGGCCGGGCCGGACCGCGCCGCCCGGCAGCCGCGAGAGGCTCACGCTCCCCATCTCCAGGTAGAGGATGCCTTCGCCACCCGTGGAGTCCACGGCCATGGCGACCGTGGTGCCCGTGATCGTCGCGGTATCCCCCAGCATCCGGACCAGGAGCGGCGGCAGTCCGGGACCCCACTGGACGATGAGCCCGCCGCGGCGGACGTTGATCGCCGGCCGCTCCTCCCGCCTGCCGCCGACCGTGACGGTGTGCGTCGACACCTCGTACTCCGCCGGCATTCCCGGCCGGAGCCGCAGCCCGCGCAGGACCGTGCTGGTCTGGACCCCCGGGTGGCAGGCGAGGCTGGGGACCAGAAAGACGATGCCGATCCCCCGCCCCGCGGAGCCGATCCTGAGCCGGGCGTCCACCTCCGGACCGACGCGGAGCGAGTCCCGGGTCAGCACCTCGACGGGCGTAGCCTTCGGCTCCCACGACCCGCCGCGGCGGATGTGCACCTCTCCCCCCGCCGCTGGCGCGCTCCCGGCCTGCGGGCACCGCTGGAGGATGCCGAGCGGTCTGGTCTCGGTCAGTGTACCGGCGCTTCGCCGCTGCCCGCCCAGGTCTGGAGACGCGGCTGCGAGGAGCGCGAGGGTACCGAGAGCTGACATCCAGGCTCGTGTATGCAAGGATCCTCCATTCGCAGCCGAAGCCACCTTTCCGGAGCTTGACCGGGGGAGCGACTGCGCAGGTAACTTCGAGAGATGTGGGGAGAAGGAGGGCAGCTAACGGGGTGTCCCTCCAACCCAATAACTTGTGTCATGAAAGGGTTGTCAAGGGCTACAGCGTGACTGCGGTTCCAGCGAAATGCAAGAAATGATGCTGCCCCGTCTCCCATCTGGTCATTGCACCCGCCCGCCGGGCGCTCGTCGTTCTTGACCCCCTGAATACGCCCGGACATCCTTCATCCTGGCCGGTGACGGCGAGGGCTTCCGATCCACGGCCGCGCGACGGGGCCGCATCCATTTCGAGAGCCGGTATCTCCATGGTGAGGAACAGGAAGGGCGGCAGGGCGGGCGGAAAGGGTAAGTCACCGCCCCGCTCACCGCCGGCGTCTCTCTGGTCGAGGCTACGGACCGGCCTCCGCACCTACCTGTGGGCCGTCGTGAGCTTCATCGGCTTCTCCGGGTTCCTGGCGATCTACCAGCTCGTGCGCGGAAACGAGAAGACGTTCAACGACGCGCTCACCGAGGCTCGGGGGAGGCTGCTGAACTCCGGAGCCTCGGACGCCAGCCGGAACACGGCCGCGGAGGACCTCCGGCGGCTGCCCGGGAGCCCCGAACAGGCGCAGCGCGTGGCCGCCGTGCTCCAGGCCTTCCTGCAGGAGCACACCCGACCCGCGGCAACTCCCGACTCGGCGGCACATCGGCCGTGCAGGAACACCGGGTATGTGACCCCCACGTACGTCAGCCGTGCGCTGGTGGTCTTCGGGTCGGTGATGCGGCAGGTGGAGGGCGGCGGGGGGATCCGGCTGCCGGACGCGGATCTCCAGGGGGTGGAAGCCGATACCGCGGGGCTGGAGGGGGCGTCCTTTCCGGGAGCGTGCCTGAGGGGTGCGTCGCTGAACGGGGTGCGGATGAGCGGCGCCGACCTCACCGGCGCGGTGGTGGACAGTGCCTCGCTGAGGGGGAGTGTCCTCGTGGGCGCGAGCCTTCCGGACGCCTCCCTGGTCGGGACCGGCCTCGACGGCGCGAGGCTGGCAGGCGCCAGGTTGACGCGGGCCGACCTGACCGGTGCATCCCTGGTAGGTGCGGACCTGACGCTCGCCCTGCTCGCCGGGGCTACCCTTGACGGTGCCGACCTGAGTGGCGCCTCGCTCGCGTGCGCGTACCTCGAGGCCGTGCAGCTACACGACATACAGCACTGGGACGAGATCCGGGACTTCGACGGTGCGTACCTCTTCCAGGCGGAGGGGCTCCCCGACGGCCTCCGGAGGCTCGCCGTGAGCCGGGGAGCGATTGAAACGGAGCTTTCGCAGGAGGCGTGGCAGGAGCGGCGGAGCGTGTGCGAGCGCCGGAAGCGGGCGGCTGCTGCGCCCCGAGGCGGGTGAAGGGGTGCGCGGGGGAGCGAGGGGGCAAGTCCGGGGGAGGGGACGCAGTTGCCGTTGCGGTTGCGTGAGGGATGTGCGCCCGAAGTGGCGAGACCCCGCGGCAGTTTGCGGGGGCACGCCCAAACGAACGGTTGGCTGTTCAAGCAGTTCAAAGACTCGATCAGCCAACCATCACCGCCGCACCGGGTGCCCCCGCTCCGCCAGGTACCGCCGCGCCTCCGGGACGCTGATCTCCCCGAAGTGGAAGATCGACGCGGCCAGCACCGCGTGCGCCCCCGCCGCCAGCCCCTGGTGCAGGTGCTCCAGCGAGCCCGCCCCCCCGGCCGCGATCACCGGGATCCGCACCGCCGACGAGACCGCGCGCAGCAGCTCCAGGTCGTACCCGTCCCGCGTACCGTCCCGGTCCATGGAGGTGAGCAGGATCTCCCCCGCCCCGCGCTCGACGCCCTCGCGCGCCCACCGGACTGCGTCGAGCCCCGTCGGGGT
>DATAAL010000176.1:0-7159 GCA_036260145.1 Longimicrobiaceae bacterium
GGTTCCCCCGACCGCCCAGGGCCGTCCTCGCCGCCTGCCTCCTCCTGGGCGTGGCCGGGTGCCGCTCGGCGCCGGACCCCCCCCGCGAGACCGACTCGGGGAAGCCGAAGCCGCGGACCACCTGGACCCGGCGCGCCCGGTCGGTCTCGCGGGGGGGGTCCGGCGCCGAGCGGCACCCGGCCACGCCCAGGAGGAGGCAGGCGGCGAGGACGGCCCTGGGCGGTCGGGGGAACCGGTGCGCCATGGGTGCAAGCGGTGTGCGGTCGGGGTGAGCCGGACTCCCGGGGATGGCCCGGGCACCCCGGTGCTGCGAGAGGCATGCCGCTCCTCTGCGGGCACCGGATGTGCACGCCCCCGCCCGGAGGGGTGTACGTGTCCGAGCTGGCCCCCTCCTCGGTGAACTTCACCGTGTGCTTCTGGACCGGGCCGGGATCGAGATGCCGTACCCCCACACGGTGGTGCTCCTCCGGGACGGGGACGGCGCGGGGGGTGAAACGTAGCGAGTGCCCCTGGTGCTACCTCGGGGAGCGGCGGCTGGAGGCGGCGCTCGCGGAGCGCCCGGGGCTCGGGGCGACGCGGCGCTGGCGCCCCTTCCAGCTCAACCCGGACCTCCAGGCGCTGGACCGGGCGGGCCGGGACTCCGGGGCGGAGCCCTGACCCGGCGCGGACTGGACAGGGGGACCGGCACCCCTTATTTCATCCCCATGTCCCTCTCCCGCACCCTTCTCCTGCGCGCCTCGCGGAGCCGCTGGCTCGCCGAGCAGCTCCGGCGGCGCCGCTTCGCTCGCCGCGCCGTCCGCCGCTTCATGCCCGGGGAGGACGCGGACGCGGCCCTGGACGCCGCCGCGGAGCTCCGCGCCGCCGGGATGGGCACCGTGCTGACCCAGCTCGGGGAGCGCACCACCAGGCGCGAGGAGGCCGAGGCGGTGCGCGAGCACTACCTGGGTCTCCTGGACGCGCTCGGCCGACGCGGGCTCTCCGCCGACCTCTCCGTGAAGCCGACGCACCTGGGGCTCGACGTGGACCGCGCCGTCTGCGAGCGGTCACTGCACCGGCTCGCGGCGCGCGCGGGGGAGATCGGCTCCCGGGTCTGGATCGACATGGAGGAGGCGCCGTACGTCGACGCCACGCTCGAGCTGTTCCGCCGGGTCCGCGCGGAGCACGAGGCGGTGGGGATCTGTCTGCAGACCTACCTGCGGCGCACCCCGGCGGACGTGGAGGCCCTCCTCCCGCTCGGACCCGCGATCCGCCTGGTCAAGGGGGCGTACGCGGAGCCGGCGGAGGTCGCCTACCCCCGCAAGGCCGACACCGACCGGGCGTTCCTGGCGCTGGCGGAGCGGCTCCTGGAGCGGGCGGGCGAGGGGGGCGCCCTCCCGGTGTTCGGGACGCACGACCTCGGGCTGGTAGGGCGCATCCGGGAGCGGGCGGGGGCGCTGGGGCTCTCCCGGGAGGCGTGGGAGGTCCACATGCTGTACGGGATCCGGGCGGCGGAGCAGCGGGCGCTGACGGGGAGCGGCGTGACGGTGCGGGTGCTGGTCAGCTACGGGGCGAACTGGTTCCCCTGGTACATGCGCCGCCTGGCGGAGCGCCCGGCCAACCTCTGGTTCGTGGCCAGGAGCCTCCTCCCGGCGCCCTGACCGGCGGGGCGGCTCGTCCGGATGTTGCAGCGGAGGGGACCGGCCCGCGCGGGCGGGCACCTCACGGACACGCGAGCGGAGGCGACAGATGCGAACCCGGAACTCGATCCTGGCGACGGCCGTCCTGGCCGCGTGCGGCGGAGGGGACGCGGGGGGGACCCCCACCCGGCCCTGACGGAGACGGACCGCACCCGTCGCTCCGGACGGCGGTCCGCCCCGTGATCCCTGCGTTTCCCTCTGCTCACCCCTCCCCCAGGGACGGACGTATGCCCGATCCAATCCTGGATGTGGCGATCGTGGGCGCCGGTGTGTCCGGCGTCTACTCCGGATGGCGGCTCCGCAGCGCCCATCCCCCCCGGAGCGTGACGGTGTTCGAGGCCAGCGACCGCGTGGGCGGGCGCCTGCTCTCCGTCGAGCCGCCCGGGATCGAGAACATGGTGGCGGAGCTGGGCGGGATGCGCATCCTCCCCGCCGTGCAGCCCCGCATCGCCAACCTGCTCAAGGTACTCAACCGCGGGCGGGGGAACAGGATCGAGACGTACCCCTTCCCCGTGGACGAGCCCGCCAACATCGCCTACCTGCGCGGCGTACACCTGCGGCTGCAGGACTTCACCACCCACCCCGACCGGGTACCGTACCGCCTGAACTTCCTGGAGCGGGGGCACACGGCGGGACAGATCATCCTGAACGCCATCGAGCAGATCGTCCCCGGCATCACCGCGCCGGGGCTGACGGAGTACCAGCGCCGCAGGATGGCGCGCGACTGCCGCTTCGGCGGCAAGCCGCTGTACCAGCAGGGCTTCTGGCAGGTGCTGATGCGGGTGATCAGCGGCGAGGCGTACATGCTGGGGATGGACGCCGGCGGCTACCAGAGCACGCTCAGCAACTGGAACGCGGCCGACGCCATCCCCTGGTACCTGTCTGACTTCGGCGTGGAGCCCAAGTACGAGGGGTTCAAGCGCGGCTTCCAGCAGGTGCCGCTGACGCTGGCGGAGCGGTTCCGGAAGGCGGGTGGCACGCTGGAGCTGAACCGGCACATGACCGGCTTCGAGGTGTCCGCCGACAGCGGGACGGTGGCGCTGCACTTCACGGAGGGCGGGAGCGTGCAGGCGCGCCACCTGGTGCTGGCCGTGCCGCGCCGCTCGCTGGACCTGCTCCGCCCCGGTTCCGTCTTCCTGCAGCAGCGGGAGGTCCGCACGCTAGTGGAGAGCGTCACGCCGCGACCCCTCTTCAAGCTCTTCACCACCTACGAGTACCCCTGGTGGCTCCCGGCCGGCGTGGAGGCGGGGCGCACGGTGACGGACCTGCCGGTGCGCCAGACGTACTACTGGCCCACGGACCAGGGCCAGCCCGCGAAGAGCGGCCCGGCGATGCTGATGGCCAGCTACGACGACGGGCTGAACATCGGCTTCTGGGACGGGTTCCGCCCCAAGCGCGGCATCGGCTGGCGCGAGAACGCGGAGCGCCCGCTGAACCTGGAGTACTTCAAGGGGCGCTCCGAGACCAGCGGGAAGGAGGGCGAGGAGCTGGACTGGCACCGCTACCGCGCGCCCAGGGCGATGGTGGCGGAGCTGCAGCGCCAGCTCGCGCTGATCCACGGGCTGTCGTTCACGCCGGAGGTGCAGGAGGCCGCCTTCCACGACTGGGGCGATGACCCCTTCGGCGGGGGGTGGAACAGCTGGAACATCGGGGTGAAGAGCTGGGACGTCATCAAGAGGATCGTGCAGCCGCAGCCGGGCGTCCCGGTTTACGTGTGCGGCGAGGCGTACTCGGACGCACAGGGGTGGGTGGAGGGCGCGCTGCAGACGGCCGACCTGATGCTGCGGAAGTTCAGGGTGGAGCCGCTGCTGGAGGAGGGGCTGGGGGACTGAGGGAGCGGCGTGGCGGCGGGGACTCCCACCCGGCTCCTGTGGGAGACGGACCGCGCCCGGACCTGCAGAGGTCCGGGCGCGGAATACATATGCTGCCGCCTGGGTCTCCAGGGGAGCATGCCTGTGGATGGCTACGATCCTGACAACCCCGCAGCGATGGCCTCGAACTCCTCCAGGGCGGCGCGCAGATCCTCGGCGATCTCGGCGGGATCCGGAAGGTTGGCGGTGTCCTCCAGCGCCTCGTCCCGGAGCCAGAAGATGTCCAGGCTGGTCTTGTCGCGCTGCGCCAGTTCCTCGTAGTCGTAGGCGCGCCAGCGGCCGTCCGGGTTGTCCGGGCTCCAGGTCGGGTCGCGGTCGTGGCGGTTGGCGGGACGGTAGCAGGCGACGAACTCGTCCAGGTCGCTCCGCTGCAGCGGCTTGGTCTTGAGGGTGAAGTGCTGGTTAGTGCGCAGGTCGTAGATCCACAGCCGGGTGGTCCACGGCTTCTCGCTCCCCGGCTTCTTGTCGAAGAAGAGGACGTTCGCCTTCACGCCCTGCGCGTAGAAGATCCCGGTGGGGAGGCGGAGCAGCGTGTGCACGTCGCACTCTGCCAGCAGGCGCCTCCGCACGGTCTCCCCCGCCCCGCCCTCGAAGAGCACGTTGTCGGGGACCACCACCGCGGCGCGCCCGTGGATCTCCAGCAGCGTCTTCACGTGCTGGACAAAGTTGAGCTGCTTGTTGGAGGTGGAGGTCCAGAAGTCGTCGCGCACCACGGTGAGCGCCTCCCGCTCCTCCTCGCCCTCCGCGGTGATTACCCGCACGCTTGACTTCTTCCCGAACGGCGGGTTGGTGAGCACCATGCTGAACCGCTCCCCAGGATCGGCGCGCAGGGCGTCGTCGGTCCGCACCGGGGGGTCCGCCTCGTCGCCGTCGGGGCCGACGCCGTGCAGCAGGAGGTTCATCGCGCACAGGCGGCTCGCACTCTCGGTGATCTCCACCCCCCGCAGCGCCTCCAGCTTGAGGCGGCGCTTCTGCGCCTTGTCCAGGTTGGGGTTGTGCCGGACCACGTAGTCGTGCGCGGCCAGGAGGAACCCGCCGGTGCCGCACGCGGGATCGCAGATGGTGTCGTCCGGCCCAGGACGCATTACGTCCACGATGGCCTGGATCAGCGGGCGCGGGGTGAAGTACTGGCCGGCGCCGCCCTTGGTGTCCTGCGCGTTCTTCTCCAGCAGCCCCTCGTAGGCGTCGCCCTTCACGTCGGCGTCCAGCGCGGTCCACTGCTCGCGTTCGATCAGGTCCGCCACCAGGCGGCGGAGCTTGGCGGGGTCCTGGATCCGGTTCTGCGCCTTGCGGAAGATGACGCCGAGCATCCCGGGGCGCTTCCCCAGCTCCTCCAGGGTGTGCCGGTACTGTGCCTCCAGCTCGTCCCCGTCCTTCGCCAGCAGGGCGGGCCAGTCGAACCCCTCTGGGATGATCGGTGCACGATTCCACGGCGGCAGGGTCCGCTCGTGGGCCATCTTCAGGAAGAGCAGGTAGGTGAGTTGCTCGACGTAGTCGCCGTAGGAGAGGCCGTCGTCCCGCAGAACATCGCAGTAGTTCCAGAGCTTCTGGACGATCTGCTGAGAGTGGGTCACGCGGTGTCTTCGGGGTTCAGAGAAGGTCAATCAGGTCGTCGCGGGAGAGGTCGGTGTCCCGCAGGATCTTGGTGAGGAGGCCAGGGCCGATGGTCTCGCCCGCGTGCACCGGGACCACGGTCGCGCGCCCGTCCGGGTGCCGCAGGAAGTGGTGGCTACCCTTGATGCGGAGGACCTCGAAGCCAGCCTTCTCTAGCGCGGCGACGACCTCCGCGCCGGACACCCGGGGGAGCCGGATCATGCGGCCACGGTCACCACCTGCACGCCCACGAAGTCCAGCGTCTCTGCGGGCTCGCCCTGCACCTCCAGGCAGAGCTGGATGGCCTCGCGGACGCGCTCCATCAACTCGTCCAGGGACCTGGCCTGTGTGTGGCACCCGGGGAGCGCGGGAACGCTCGCCACGTAGTAGCCCTCGGAGTCGCGCTCAATCACGACGCTGAATGCCCGATTCATCGGACCTCGATTCGTTCCGGAGAGGTCTGGATCACGCTCTGAAAGAAAGCTCCGCTGCCACTCCCGATCCGGCAAGAGCTCATCGCGTGTGTCGGGGTGACGGAGGGTGGAAACGGGCCACCCCCTCAGCTCCTCAGGCTCACAGGATCCACCCACTCGCGCTGCACATGCTGCGGGTGGAGCACGTCGAAGCCGCGGTCGGTGGTGAGGATGGTGGCTCCGGTGGCCCGGGCGGTCGCAGCGATCCACAGGTCGTTTGCTGTCCCATCCGCTGCCCGGTACGGGTGAGGTGGGCGTCCAGTTCGGCGTATGCGTCCACGATGGCACCGGGCCGGAGATTGAGGACCACCAGGTGCGCGAGGAGATCCTGCAGCACCCTCACGCGCGGCCCGCCCCAGCCGTTGCGCCGCGCCATCGCCATCACCTCGCCGACACAGACCACGCTGGTCCAGGGTACGAGCCGCCGGTCGCGCAGCCCGTAGCGCGCCTGGAGACGGACCTCGGCCTCACCGCCGCGGCAGAGGTGGATCAGGATCCCGGAGTCGAGAAGAAGGTTCGGGGCGTCCAGGCTCACGACATCTCCTCGATCATCGCGAAGATCTCGTCGTCGGTCTCGTCCCCGGGCCACCTGCTGACCATGGCGTTGATCCCGGACCGCACCACCTGTGGGCGCCGCAGCTCCTGCGTGTCGACGGCCGCCAGCAGCGGCTCCGGGATTTCGGAGAAGACGGCCACGTCCCGCTCGGTCACGGGTTCCAGCAGGTCGGCGTCCACGCGCAGGAGGGTGCCGGAAGGCCGGAACTGCGCCATCCCGGATACGACGGCGCTCCGGCCGAAGTACCGCGCCAGCTCCTCGGGCCCCGCCTCTGCCAGCACTCCCCGGACGCTCTCCCCCGATTCCAGGATCAGCGTGAAGGCACGGTCGCTGTGCCGGATCTCGTCCACCTTTCCGGCCACCCGGACCCGCTGCGGGCGCGGGGTCTCCCGCCGCAGCTGGCGGACGGTCTCCATCCCGTCGGGGGTGATGGTCAGGACCGGCGCGCCGGGGCGGCCGTCGCGCATCTCAACCGCCTGGACGCCGTGGTGGAACAGGCGGCGGAACTCCCCGAAGGTCTTCAGCAGCGCCTCGTCGTAGGCGTCGCTGTCCTGGTTGCCGCGTAGCGCATCCTCCAGGCTCTCGAGCATGAGCATCAGCCCGGTTGCGGAGGGGTCCACCTCCGGGAAGAGGCTCTGCTGCTCGAAGCGGGCGGGGAGCGCTTCGCGGAGGGTGGGGGCGCGGAGCGTGACGCCGGGCGCGTCCTCCGTGAAGCCCG
This sequence comes from Longimicrobiaceae bacterium, assembly GCA_036260145.1. Taxonomy (GTDB): domain Bacteria; phylum Gemmatimonadota; class Gemmatimonadetes; order Longimicrobiales; family Longimicrobiaceae; genus JAFAYN01. Next base: position 6,888 of record DATAAL010000176.1, read on the forward strand.
CCATGTCGAAGGCGGCGGCCTGGTTCACCCACGCGGGCGGGAAGCCGCCCTTGGCCTGGCTGCGCCCTTCCAGGCGCAGGCGCACGGCCCCCTTCGCGCTGTCGTCCACCGCGCCCAGGAGGTCACGGAGCAACGGGCCGGGGAGCCCCCTGTCACGAGTCTCGATGCCGCGCAGGTGTAGACTGTAGCTCATCATTCTCGCGCGCTCCCGTCGGGGTGGTGCAACCAATTTCGCTTTTTATTCGGTCGAGAACAAGTCCGGTGAATGGGGT
>DATAAL010000177.1:0-10492 GCA_036260145.1 Longimicrobiaceae bacterium
CCACCCCCAGCACCTCCCCCCAGATCCCCGCCAGCACCTCCTCCCCGGGCGTTCGCGGGGGGGCGTACGCCCGCTCGACGGCGACCGGGGCGGGCGCGGGGAGCGCCCGCCGGTCGAGCTTCCCGTGCGCGGTGAGCGGGAGCTCCGGGAGGAAGACGAACGCCGACGGCACCATGTACGGCGGGAGCTCCCGCCCCAGCCACTCGCGGAGTTCCCCGGCCGTCGCCGGGCGGTCGCCGGCCGGGGTCAGGTAGGCCGCCAGCGTGCGGTCGTCCCCCTCCTCCCGCACCGCCACCACCGCCTCGCGGACCGCGGGGTGGGCGGCGAGGGCGGCCTCGACCTCCGCCGGTTCCACCCGGAAGCCGCGGATCTTGACCTGCTGGTCGATGCGCCCCAGGAACTCCAGGTTCCCGTCCGCCAGCCAGCGCACCCGGTCGCCCGTGCGGTAGAGCCTCGCCCCCTGCGCGCCACCGAATGGGTCCGGGACGAACCGCTCCGCCGTCGGCGCCGGCATGCCGTGGTAGCCCCGCGCGACACCCTCGCCCCCGATGAACAGCTCGCCGGGCACCCCGGTCGGCACGGGGTGGAGGGCGGGATCCAGCACGTAGAGCCGCACGTTCCCGTGCGGCCTCCCCACCGGGAGGTTGGGCCAGCGCGCCCCGTCGTCCCCCGCCTCCAGCCGGAGCGAGGTGGAGGTGCAGGCCGTCTCGGTGAGCCCGAAGACGTGGATCAGCGGGAGCCCCAGCGAGCTCCACTCGGCCAGGCGCTCGGGGAGCACCCGCTCGCCCCCCACGATCACCTGGCGCAGGTGGGCGGGGAGCCTGGCCCCGCCGCGGGCGAGCTGGTACACCCACTCGTGCCAGTACGCGGTCGGCAGCTCCACCCCGGTCACCCCTTCCTCCCGGAGAATGCGCAGCAGCTCCGCCGGGGAGAACAGGTTCCCGGTCGTGAACACCACCGCCGCGCCGCTGAGCCAGGCGGGGAAGATCTCCTCCACCACCACGTCGAAGCCGGGCGAGGCGAACTGGAGGAAGCGGTCGGAGGGACCGAGCCCCAGCCGCGCGGCCATCTCCGTGGCGAAGCTCACCACCGCGCGGTGCGGGACCGCGACGCCCCTGGGCCGTCCCGTGGAGCCGGAGGTGTAGATCACGTACGCCAGGCTCTCGGGAGCGACATCCACTCCCGGCGCCCCCGCCGGGTAGGCCTCGATCCGCTCCCGCTCCGCGTCCAGGCACACGGTGCCGGCGGTCGTCTCCGGGAGGCGCGCCGCGACCGCGCGCTCGGTGACGACGAGCCGCGCGCCGGAGTCGGCCAGCAGGTGCGCCAGCCGCTCCACGGGGTACTCGGGGTCGAGCGGGACGTACGCCGCGCCGGCCTTGAGGGCGGCGAGAATCGCCACCGCCATCCCGGGGCCCCGCTCCACGCAGATCCCCACCCGGTCCTCGGCGGCCACGCCACGCGCGAGGAGGTGGCGCGCGAGGCGGTTGGCGCGCGCGTCCAGCTCCGCGTAGCCGACCGTGGCTCCCTCGAAGACCACCGCCGGTGCGCCGGGGGTGCGTGCCGCCTGCCCGGCGAAGAGGGCGTGCAGGGTACTCCCGCGCGGGTACTCCCACCCCGTCGCGTTCCACTCCGTGAGAAGCGTCGCGCGCTCGGCCCCGGTCAGGAGCGGCAGGTCGGAGAGGGACCGCTCCGGGTGGGCGGCGATCCCCTCCAGGAGGGTGGCGTAGTGCGCCGCCAGCCGCTCCGCGGTGGCGGGGTCGAAGATCTCCGTGGCGTATTCCAGCTCCGCGGCCAGCCCCTCCTCCTCCTCGGTTACCGAGAGCGCCAGGTCGAAGGGGGTCGCGCCGCTGCGGGTGTCGCGCGCTTCCAGGGTGAGCCCCGGGAGGAGGAGGAGCTGCTCAGGCGTGTTCTGCAGGTCGAAGAGCACCTGGAAGAGCGGGTGGCGCCCCGTGTCCCGGCCGGGCGACAGCTCCTCCACCAGCCGCTCGAAGGGGAGGTCCTGGTGCGCGTAGGCGCCGAGCGTCGAATCCCGGACCCGGGCGAGGAGGGCGCGGAACGGCGGGTCGCCGGAGAGGTCCCCGCGCAGCGCCAGGGTGTTGACGAAGAAGCCGATCAGCCCCTCCGTCTCCACCCGGTCCCGCCCGGCGACCGGGCTCCCCACCACCACGTCCTCCTGCCCCGCGTAGCGCCCCAGGAGGAGCTGCCACCCCGCGAGGAGCGTCATGAACAGCGTCGCGCCTTCACGGCGCGAGAGCGCCCGCAGCGCGGCCGCGGTCGCGCCCCCCACTGCGAAGCCGATCCTCGCGCCGGCATCGCCCGCCACCACCGGGCGTGGCCGGTCGGTCGGCAGCTCCAGGAGAGCGGGCGCTTCCGAGAGATGCTCCCTCCAGTAGCCGATCCGGGCTTCCAGTGCCGCGCCGGAGAGCCAGGCGCGCTGCCACGCCGCGTAGTCCGCGTACTGCACCGGGAGCTCCGGGAGGTCCGGCGCCTCGCCGCGCGAGAATGCGGCGTAGAGCGCGGAGACCTCCCGTATCAGGATCCCGATGCTCCAGCCGTCGCTGACGATGTGGTGCAGGGTGAAGAGCACCGCCGCGTCCGTGTCCCCCAGCCGCAGCACGGTCGTGCGCAGCAGCGGACCGGTGGCGAGGGAGAAGGGCCGCCGCGCCTCTTCCGCCGACAACCGCTCCAGCTCGAACTCCCGTCTCTCCTCCGGCAGCCCTGCCAGGTCCACCACCGGCAGCGCCGCCGGCCGCGCGCGCTCGATCTGCTGGACCGGCTCGCCGTGAGGTGCCGGGAAGCGCGTGCGCAGAGCCTCGTGCCGGCGCAGGACCGCGGAGAGGGCGCGCTCCAGCGCCCGCAGCTCCAGCCGGCCGTGCACTCGCAGCGCCGAGGGCATGTTGTACGCGGCGCTCTCCGGGTCCATCCGGTGCACCAGCCAGAGGCGCTGCTGCGCGAACGAGAGCGGGAGTGGAGCGACGTCCCGCGGCCCCGGCACCAGCGGTGGCGCCTCCGTCCCGGGACCCTCCCGCCGCACGGTCGCGACGCGCCCGGCGAGCCCGGCCACGGTCGGGGTCTCGAAGAGCGCGCGCAGCGGCAGCTCCACCCCGAGCGTCGCCCGGATCCGGGAGATCACCCGCATCGCGACGAGGGAGTGCCCGCCCAGCTCGAAGAAGTCGTCGGTCGCTCCGACCTGCTCGATCCCCAGCACCTCCGCCCAGATCCCGCCCAGGATCTCCTCCACCGGGGTACGCGGCGCCACGCGACTCTCCCTCGCCACGGTCCCGGGCGCGGGGAGTGCCCGTCGGTCGAGCTTCCCGTGGGGAGTGAGCGGCAGAGCGTCCAGCTCCACGAACGCCCCCGGCACCATGTACGCGGGGAGGTGGAGCTCCAGGTGGGCGCGCAGCTCCGCGGCCGACGGGCGGCCCCCCTCCGGTACCACGTACCCGACGAGGCGCTTCTCCCCGTGCGCGTCCTCCCGCACCTCCACGACCGCATCCCGCACCGAGGCGTGCCCCCGCAACACCGCCTCGACCTCGGCCGGCTCGATCCGGTAGCCGCGCACCTTCACCTGCTGGTCCATGCGTCCCAGGAACTCCAGGTTCCCGTCCGCGAGCCACCGCACCCGGTCTCCCGTCCGGTAGAGACGCCCGCCCGCCTCCCCCGAGAGCGCGTCCGGCAGGTAGCGCCCGGCCGTCAGCTCCGGCTGGCCCAGGTACCCGCGCGCCACCCCCTCTCCGCCCACGTACATCTCGCCCGGCACGCCCATCGGCACCGGGTTCCCCTCGTCGTCCAGCACGTAGACGCGCGCGTTCTCCACCGGGCGTCCCACCGGCAGGTTCGCCCACCCGGATCCGTCTTCCCCAGGGTCGAGATGCAGCACGGTGGTGGTGACGGTCGTCTCGGTGAGCCCGAAGACGTGGACGAGCGCCGCCTCCTGTCCGGCCCAGGCGCGCAGCCGCTCCGGGAGCACCCGCTCGCCCCCGACCAGCACCCGGCGCACGCACGCCGGCACGTACCCGCCCTCCTCGGCCACCTGCCGCATCCACTCGTGCCAGTACGCCGTGGGGAGTTCGAGGGAGGTGACTCCCTGCGCCTCGACCATCGCCATCAGCTCCGCGGGCGAGCCCGGCGGCTCCCCCTCGGGGAAGACCACGGCCGCGCCCGCCATCCAGGCCGGGAAGAGCTCCTCGATGAGCACGTCGAAACCGGGTGAGGCGAACTGGAGGAACCGGTCGTCGCCCGCGAGGCCCAGGGCGCGGACCATCGCCTGCGAGTACGCCACCAGCGAGCGGTGGGAGACCATCACCGCCTTGGGGCGCCCGGTGGAGCCCGAGGTGTAGCACAGGTAGGCGAGGTTGTCGGCGACCCCCCGGTCCTCGAACGCCTCCCCCGGCTCGCGCGAGGCGTCGAGCTCGTCCAGGCATACGACCGTCGCGCCCGTCTCCCCCAGGCGCTCGCGGAGGACGGCGCGGGTCAGCACCAGCGCGGCGCCGCTGTCGCGCAGGACGAAGGCGAGCCGCTCGGCGGGGTACTCGGGGTCGAGGGGGACGAAGGCGCCGCCGGCCCTGAGGACGGCGAGGATGGAGACAGCCAGCTCCACCGACCGGTCGAGCAGCAGCGCCACGCGGACCTCGGGCCCGACGCCCAGGGCCCGCAGCCGCCGGGCGAGCGCGGTGGCCCGGGCATGGAACTCGGCGTAGGAGACGACCCTGGGACCGCACACCACCGCGGGCGCGTCGGGGCGCCCGGCCGCCGGAGCGGCGACCAGGTCGTGGATGCGGGCCTCGCGGGCGAACCCCGCCGCCGTCGCGTTCCACCGCTCCACGAGAGTGTGGCGCTCGGCGGAGTCGACCAGCGCTACACCCCCCACACGCCCGTCCGGGCGCGACACCATCGCGTCCAGGACCGTCTCCAGGTGCCCGAGCATCCGCTCGGCGGTGTCCGCGTCGAAGCGGGCCTCGTCGAAGCGGAGGAGCAGCTCCAGCTCCCGGCCGGGGGTCACCTCCAGGAGGAGGCCGTAGCCGAGCCCGGCCCTGGTGGCGACCCGCCGCAGGTCGCGGATCTCCACCCCCGCCACCCCGGCTCCGGAGAACCGGATATCCGGCAGGTTCTGGAAGACCAGCAGCGTGTCGAACAGCTTCCGGCCCCGCGGCACCTCGCTCCACCCCTGGATGCGGCCGGGCCCGACGTGCTCGAAGCGGCGCGCCTCGGCCTGCTCCGCCTGCAGACCCCTGAGCCACGAGGCCACCCGCGCTGCCGGCTCCACGCGCACGCGCGTCGGCACGGTGGAGATGAAGACGCCGAGCATCGCGTCGGAGCCGGGGAGCGAGGCGGGGCGTCCCGCCGCCACCGATCCGAACACCGCGTCCCGCTCCGCGGCGTACCGGCCCAGGACGAGCCCCCACGCTGCCTGGAAGAGCGTGTTGAGGGTGACGCGCTGCCGGCGCCCCTCCCCGCGCAGCCGCCCGGCGAGCGCCCCGGTCGTCACCCGGGAAACGACGCCGTACCGGTCCCCCTCCTCACCGCTCCGCGTCCCGCTCCGCTCCGCCGCCACCGGGGTGGTCTCCCTGAACCCGGCGAGCGCCCCCCGCCAGAAGCGCTCCGCCTCGGCCGGGTCCTGCCGGCGCAGCCACTCCAGGTACGCCCCGTACGGGTGCACCGGTCCCGGCGCGGGTTCCCGCCCGCCGCAGAGCGCCTCGTACGCCGCCAGTACCTCGCGCAGGCAGAGCGCCCCGGACCATCCGTCCAGGAGCAGGTGATGGTAGCTCCACACGAAGTGGTGCTCCCGCTCGCCCGCGCGGAGCTGCACCACCCGCATCAGGGGCGCGGCAGAGTAGTCGAAGGCGCGGGTCCGCTCCTCCACCAGGAGCCGCTCCAGCCGCGCGGGCCGCTCCGCGTGGTCCGCGCTCCAGTCCTCGGCCCGGACGGTGATCCGGGCGGTGCGGCGGACCACCTGCAGCGGCTCCTCCAGCCCTTCCCAGAAGAAGACGGTGCGCAGGACCGGGTGCCGGTCGACCACGAGCTGCCAGGCACGCGCGAACGCCGCGGCGTCCAGCTCTCCCTCCATCGTCCAGCAGATCTGCTCCACGTACTCGTCCCGATCCGGAGTCCTCAGGATGCGGAGGAGGATCTCCTGCTGGGCCGGGGAGAGTGGAAAGACGCTTTCTACGTTCTCCATGCTGACGCGGGTGTGTTGCGAAGAGGGGAGCCGGATCCTGCAGGAACACAGAGGAGGTCGCCGGAGGTCTCCGGCGACCCCCGGAGGGCGTGCGGCAGTCCCGAATGCCATACATTTTAAGCCAGGGAAAGATTATCCGCATGCATCCATGCGGTCAAGCGGCGGATCTGAGGCGCCCCGGTCGTATCGGGGAGGCGCCGGTATCCCGGGGGAGGTCCTGGCCACCGGAGCGCTTCTTGCGGCCGTTCGCGCCCGGTTCTCAGTGCGGGAGGCAAGCGTATGCGACTGCACCGATTCCGTGACCGGGTGGAGGCGGGGCGCAGGCTGGCGGAGGATCTCCACACATATGCCGGCCGGCCGGACGTGCTGGTGCTCGCCCTCCCTCGCGGCGGCGTCCCCGTGGGCTACGAGGTGGCGCGGGCGCTCGATGCTCCTCTGGACGTGTTCCTGGTGCGCAAGCTTGGTGTCCCCGGGCACGAGGAGCTGGCGATGGGGGCGATCGCATCCGGAGGGGTCCGGGTGCTGAACCGGGGCGTGATGCAGGCGCTGAGGATCCCGGAGTGGGTGGTGGACGAGGTCGCAGCCAGGGAGGAGCGGGAGCTCGAGCGGCGGACCCGGGCGTACCGCGGCGACCGGCCGGCTCCCCTGATCCAGGGGCGCACGGTGATCCTGGTGGATGACGGGCTGGCGACCGGCTCCACCATGCGCGCGGCGGCGGATGCCCTCCGCCGGCAGGACCCCGCGCGGCTGGTGGTCGCAGTACCGGTGGCGGCGCCGGAGACGTGCGACGACTTCCGGAGCGAGGTGGACGAGGTGGTCTGCCCCCTGACGCCGGAGCCGTTCCACGCGGTGGGGCTCTGGTACGAGGACTTCTCGCAGACCACCGACGACGAGGTGTGGGGGCTGCTGGCGCGGGCCGCGGAGGAGCACGCCGGCGCCCCGCGCGTGGAGTAGCAGATGATCCTCAGGAGGCGGAGGAGCACGGACTACGACGCGCTCCTGGAGGTGGTGCGAGAGGCGCGGGTGGCGCTCCCGGGGGAGGCAACGCACGGGACGCACGAGTTCTACCACGAGCGGGCGCGGCACCGCTACGGGTGCTTCGAGCACTTCGGGGAGGACTCGCGGGAGTACGGGTACATGGCGGAGCTGGGGATCGTGCAGAGCCGCGAGGACGCGGCGGTCCAGCAGCTCCTGGAGCTGCAGCGCAGGGCCGCGGAGCGAGCGCGTAAGCCACTACTTCTACGCCCGTCTCCCGGAGCAGTTCGACGCGGTGGTCCGCATCGACGGGACGCGGGCGGTGGAGCCGCTGGAGATCTCGGAAGTCTGGGAGGTCGGGGAGGCGCCGGAAACCTTCCCCTCCGGAGTGAGCGCTATGGATGGAACCTCTCGTGCCGCGGCGGAGGAGCGGCTCGTCCACGTCCCGGCCGGCGGGGTGGTGCTGGAGGGGAACCTGGATGTCCCCGCAGCCGCGCGCGGCGTCGTGCTCTTCGCGCACGGGAGCGGGAGCAGCCGGCACAGCTCCCGGAACCGCTTCGTGGCGGAGGTGCTCCGTGAGGCGGGGCTGGCGACGCTCCTGATCGACCTGCTCACGGCCGAGGAGGAGACGGTCGACCTCCGCACCGCTCACCTGCGCTTCGACATCGGGTTGCTGGCCGAGCGGCTGGTAGGGACGGCGGACTGGCTGGGGGAGTCCCCCTGGACGCGGGGGCTGCGGGTGGGGCTCTTCGGGGCGAGCACCGGGGGCGGGGCGGCCCTGGTGGCGGCAGCGCGCCGCCCCGGGGCGGTGGGGGCGGTGGTGTCGCGCGGGGGACGGCCGGACCTGGCGGGCGACGCCCTCCCGCACGTCCGCGCGCCCACGCTCCTGATCGTCGGCGGGGACGATGTCCCGGTGATCGGCATGAACCGCGACGCCATGGCGCGGATGCGGTGCGAGGTGCGGCTGGAGATCGTCCCGGGGGCCTCGCACCTGTTCGGGGAGCCCGGGAAGCTCGAGGAGGTGGCCCGGCTCGCCCGGGACTGGTTCCTGCGCCACCTGCCCACGGCACGGGACGGCGGGTAAGGGAGCATGAACAGGGGGGTGCCCTCCGTTCGAGAGCACCCCCGTCCGCGTCGGAAACGGGGACCGGACTACCAGTCCTGGTCGTACCCACGCCGCCCGCCGCCCATCATGTCGCGGGCGCCGCGCTGCAGGGTGTTCCATCCCTGGCGCCTCCGGCCGCCCAGGTCCCGGTCGTCATCCATCTCTATCCCCGCGCCCCGGTGTCCGCCGCGGAACCCCTCGCCGGTGTTCCACCGGTCGAACCGCTCCCCGCCCCGGTACCCGCGTCCGGGGAGGTCGCCGTGCCCGGTGAATCCTCCCTCGCGCTCCCACTCCCCGGGGCTTCAGTGCACGTCACCCTCCAGTTCCGCGTCCTGGAGGTGTCTCAGGAACTCCTCCGCGTCCACGTGCATGGCGAGCTGTATGGCCGACGGCACGGAGGAGCGCTGGAACTGCCTCCGTGAGAGCGAGACCGCCGACATCTGGACGACCGCCTCCATGGAGCGGACGCCGTGCTCGTACCTGCGGGTGCGAAGGAAGGCGCAGATGACCCCTCTGTGGATGTTCGCCTTCTTGCTGTGCACATCGATGATCGTCGGGCAGCTCTCTTCTAGGAAGGCGCGCAGCAGGATGGCCCGGCGGAACATCAGCAGGTCCCCCACCTCGCCCACCTCGCCGTCGCTGTTCGCTCCTGGGTTGATCCCCTGGATGTTCAGGTGCCCGCGGAGCCGGCTCACGAAGTCGGGACCCTTGGCGTCGCGGAACTCCTTGCTCTCCCGCTGCTTCCCGTAGAACTCGTGGAAGGTGTCGCAGATCCCGCCCGCGAAGACGAAGATCGCCCGGCCCACCCGGAAGGTGCTGTGTGCGTCGCGGAAGGTACCGTCCTGCATCGGCGCCAGGAAGTACTTGAGCCAGCCGAGCGACTCCGCGCGGAAGCCGGTGTCGAACTCGTCGAAGAATACCAGGGGGGGAGGGTCCCCCGCAGTGGCCGCGGCGGCGAGGCCGCGGTCCTGGACCTGGTGGAAGGCGTTGGAAAGCTCCTCGAGACTCTGGAACTGCGACAGGTTGAACTCCAGTGGATCTGGTGCGTCGTCGCCCATCGCGCTCTTGATGATCTGCTTCACGGTGAACGACTTCCCGGATCCGGGCGGCCCGAACACCGCGATCGAGAGCGGTCGCTTCCAGTTCAGGTCCGAGAGGTACTTCTGCAGAAGCTTCCCGATGTGCGAGAAGCTGTCGATCTCGTCGCGGTCCACCAGCGCGAGCTTCCCGATCCTCGCGTAGGGGAAGGGGAGCCGGGGAGGAAGGTTCCAGTCCGGATGGGCCGTCCGTGCGGGGGCGGGGCGGACCTGCTGGGCCTCCGGCCTGCCACGCTGGTTCCGCTTCATCCAGGGCGGAGGCATGCCCGCCGCCGCGGATGCCACCGCCTCCAGTCCGAAGCGTACCACGTCGATCGCCGCGTCCTCCACGGAGAGCCAATCGTGCCGCCCCGGGAGCGTGCGGACGCGGCTCCATCCGTTGATTCCACGCAGCGCCTGCGGGTCGAAATCCACGGATACGATCCGGAGGTCCTTGCTCCAGTCCTTCCGTTCCGCCGCCCTTCCATCCCTGCCATTCCCGCTCGGGTCCTTCCCGGCCCCTTTCCCTCCCGGCGGAGCGGCGGCCTTCCCCGTGGCCGGGCCTGTCCCTGCACGGGACAGGATCGGGGCAACGTCCCTGAAGAGCTCTCCGTACGGATCCGGGTCCACATCACTCTTCGGGGGCGTTTTGGGGTCCACCCGGATGAACCCCCGCCGCAGGTGCTCCTCGCAGAGCACCAGCCCGAGGTGGGCGCCGTAGCGGACGCCGGCGTCCAGGTGGCTCTCGAACTCCGCGTCTCCGGCCCTGCGCTGTGAGAGCGCCCAGCAGATCCCCTTGGCGAGCGCAGCGACGAGGATGATCGAGTATCCCACCATCCTGCCGTACCTTTTCGGATTGGAGATGGGTCCCGATACCGCGTAGGGAAGGAAGGAAGAGTTCACCGAGCTCGCTCCCGTCGCCGGATTCCGGGAGTGGATGATCAGCCCGAGCGGCGACTTCACCACCAGGCAGCGGCATCCCGCCAGACTGGCGAGGGGGCCGCTGGAGTGCTCCACGTTGTGCATGAAATCCGCGATCGTCCGCTCTACCGAGAGGTCCTCCATCAGCGTGACGCCCCAGTTCCGCAGGTCCTCCGCGTCCACCACCACGACCGTGCGATTCCGGTAGCGCTCATCCTTGTACAGGAAGTCCCAGAG
>DATAAL010000178.1:0-3986 GCA_036260145.1 Longimicrobiaceae bacterium
GTGACAGCCACGAGGAGGAGCAGCGATGGGGAACGAGATCCGCAGGGCGGAGGAGCTGGCACGGGACCTGGTGCGGACGTACGGAGAGGGGGTGGTGTCGGTGGTCCTGTACGGGTCCGCCGCGCGCGGGGACTTCCACGAGGGGGTGTCGGACCTCAACGTCCTGGTCCTCCTGCGCGACCCGACCCCGGAGGCGCTCCGCCGCGGCTCGGCGCTGGCGCGCGCCTGGGTGGCCGAGGGGAACCCGCCCCCGCTGGTGATGGGGGTGGAGGAGTGGCGGCGTTCCGCGGACGTCTTCCCGATTGAGCTGTCGGACATGCGCGAGGCGCACCGGATGCTGCACGGCGAGGACCCCTTCGCCGGGATTCAGATCGACCCGGACCACCTGCGGCTCCAGTGCGAGAACGAGCTGAAGGGGAAGCACATCCAGCTCCGGGAGCGCTACCTGCTCTCGGCGGCGGAACCGGAGGAGCTGGGTCAGGTGCTGAAGAAGTCGCTCTCCACCTTCCTGGTGCTCTTCCGGGCGGTGCTCCGCCTGCTGGAGGAGGAGGGGGTGCGGGAGCCGGAGCAGGTGATCCTCCGGACGGCGGCGCGGTCCGGGTTCGACCCCGCGCCGCTCCTGGAGATCCTCCGCGCCCGTCGGGAGGCGAGGCGGTTCCATCCCGATGCGGACAGTAGGGTGGTGGTGGGGTACCTCGATGCCGTGGCGCACGTCGTCGACTTCGTGGACCGGCTCCCCGCCGCGGGCGGGCGGGCCGGCGGCTGACGGAACAACTCTCTCGGGAGGAGATCGATGCGGCTCTCTCGGATCGTGCTGGCGCTCTCGCTCGGGGCGCTGCTTCCGGGGTGCGGGTACAACCGGATCCAACAGCTGGACGAGCGCACGGAGGAGCTGAAGTCCAACATCGGGGTGGAGCTGACCAACCGGAACCAGCTCATCCCCAACCTGGTGGCCACGGTGAAGGGGGCCGCGCAGTTCGAGCGCGAGACCTACACCGGGGTGGCGCAGGCGCGAGCGGGGCTGCAGCGGGCCGAGGCGCAGCTCACGCAGTCCCAGCAGCAGGTGCAGCAGGCGGTGCAGCAGGGGGACGTGGAGCGAATCCAGCAGGCCGACCAGGCGGCCACCCGCTCCATCGGCACATACATAAGCCTGGCGGTGGAGGCGTACCCACAGCTCCGGGCCACGCAGAACTTCACCATGCTGCAGGACCAGCTCACGGAGAGCGAGAACCGGATCGCGGTGGCGCGGCGGGACTACAACGCGGCGGTGCAGGAGTACAACACCTACATCCGACAGTTTCCGCAGGCCATTACGGCGAGGATCACCGGGGCGGAGCGGAAGCAGCCGTACCAGGCGCCGGCAGGGTCCGAGCAGGCGCCTACGGTCGACTTCTCGCAGCCGTGAGGGTTGGATCGGCTTGATGGTGCGGGCCGCTACAGAGCCCCGGAAACAGCCCCGGGTCTCTTCCGCGGGGGCGAGGAGCCTCAGGATACTACTCTGAGTCTCCCCGCCCCGGAGGGAGCCCCGCCAAACCACCGGCGGGTCTCCCTCCGTACATCTTCTGGGAACTGTGGGAACTACGAACTACAAAACGGAGGGGCGGCACCATCGCGGTGCCGCTCCTCCGTCGTGTGTGCCCGGGAGGCCCCCCATCCCCCCGACCCCCGCAAGCGAGGGAGGGGGTGCCGTTGCGTGAGGGATGTGCGCCCGAAGGGGCGAGACTCAACGGTAGTATCGTTGAGGCTCGCCGCCGTTACACACGGTTGTATCGTGTGTTACGGCGCGCCAGCCCGGCCCCCGCGCCAGCGGGGGACACGCCCAAACCCACCGTTGCCGTCAGAAAGCCGTGCCGTCGCCGTACCTCACATCGGTGCCATGAAGATCGCCTGCTGCACGAGGTGGATCAGGACGATCGCCACCAGCGGCGAGAGGTCCATCCCCCCGAAGTCCGGAAGCACCGACTGGATCGGCCGCAGGATCGCGTCCGTCACGTTGCGGATCCACGCCACCACCGGGTTGCGCGACCTGGGGTCCACGAACCACGACATCAGCGCCCGCACGATGATGAGCCACTTGAGCACCTCCAGCACGTTGTACAGCACGATCCAGCCGTTCATGGCGGTATTCCTATGGAGGCGGCTCAGCGGGTGGATGCCCGGGTCGATGAATCGGAAGAGTCCAGGAACGGTCCCAGGAAGACCAGCGTCGGCTCTCCCAGCAACCTCGCCGCGGCCTGCAGCCGGTCCGCGTTCAGCCTCTCCAGCTCCGCCAGCCGGGCCGAGGGGACGCGCCCCAGGAGGAGCCCCCGCGCCGCGGCCTGGGCACGTGCCTCCGGGGTGTCCAGCTCGCGCAGCCGCCTGCCCCGGTGTCTGCGCACCCGGTCCGCCAGCATGGAGGGAGCCAGCGGCTGCTCCGCGTACCGGGCGATGGCCGCGTGCAGGCGGGGCGCCCACGCCTCCACCTCCCCTGGGGGGACCACGATCTGCAGGCGCAGCTCCCCGCCCCCGATCCGGCGGAGCACCTCGCTCCGGGCGTTGTACACCGAGCGGCGGCTCGGATCGAAGCTCAATCCCTCCACGGCCAGGTCGGCCAGGAGGCGTATGGCTTCCTCGTCCGCATCCACGGGGAAACGGTAGCTGGCGGCGATCCAGGTGGTGATGGAGTTGTAGTCGCGCCGGACCGCGGACTCCAGCGGAGTGGGGGGCGCCGCCTCCGGGATACGCCACGAGCCCCCGGTGAAGAACACTCCCAGGTGATCCCGGGTCCGCGCCTCGTCCACCGGACCCATCACGGCCACCACCGAGCGCTCCGGGACCAGATAGGTGCGGAGGAAGTTGTCCACGTCCGTCACGGTCAGCGTCTCCACCGTGGAGGAGTACCCCACCGCGGGGCGCCCCCAGGGGTGGTCCGGACCGAACACCGCCGCGTCCACCTCCCGGGCGAGCGCGTCCGCGGGGCTCGCCTCGCGCCCCACCAGCTCGGCGCGGATCGCCCCTCGCTCCCGCAGGGTCGCCACCGAGTCGGCCGGGTCGCGGAAGAGCGCCACCAGCAGCGTCCTGGAAGCTGCGTTCCAGGTGTCCGGCGCCGCGATCAGGGTGAAGGAGAGCGCGTCCTTGTACGCCTGCACCGTGAGGCGGGCTCCCAGGGAATCCAGGATCGGGCGGACCGGCGCGGTGGCCGCGCGCGCGGTCAGGTACGCCAGTCCCGCCTGCTCCGGCGCTTCGTCGGCCGGGCCGGCGGCGACCAGTACCTCCATCGCCACCACCGGGGTCCCTGGCTCGGAGCGCACCAGCAGGTGGGCCTGCGCGCCGGCACCTCCCGGCGGCGCGGCGAACAGGGCGAGCGCGCACGCCGCCCACCGGCGCGTCCTCAGGAATCTCGCAAGGCGGATCATCGGCGGTTCCTTTCCGGGATCCTCTGCGGCGGGACGTCCACGGTTACCGGGGTACGCTCCGCCAGGAGATCGAGGACGCGGCGGACCGCCTCCTCGTCCACCTGCTCCACCGCCGCGTAGAAGCGCTGCGCGGCGTCGGGGCTCCCGTCCCGGTCGATGAACTGCCCCAGCACGTCGGCCATACGCTCCGGGCGCCGGGCGTAGAAGAGCATATCGCGCCGCACCCCCGCCGCCGCGTCCCGCACCCGGATGGGATCCAGCGACTCCCGGAGCGAGGCCAGTGCGGTGCGCACGGCGCGCCTCGCGGCTGTCAGGTTCGCGGGCGGGGCGGCGACCACCGCCACCAGCGCCTGTCCCTGGCGCGTCCACCAGTGCTCCGCCTCCACCGAGGCGGCGTTGGGGAGGCGCTCCCGCAGGTGGTCTCCGAGGAGGCGCGCCGCAACGGTGAGCGCGGCCGCGTCCGCGTCGGACGCGGAGTACCCGATCCCCAGCCACCCGCGCGTGGCCTCCGGCGCCACCGGCGGAGCCGCGGACACCGTGTCGGTGAGGATCTCCGGGAACCCACCCTCCACCGGCTCCGGGAGCCGGGCG
>DATAAL010000179.1:0-5577 GCA_036260145.1 Longimicrobiaceae bacterium
GGGACCGGGGGCTGTTACCTGATTGGGGCTCCCGTCGCAGCCAACCGCGAAAAGGAGTGCGCCCGTATGGAAAACCAGGGGGAGCAGGCGAGTTCTCAAATTGGTCTTCATACTCCCTGATACTTCTTGGCTGGTGAACGACGAAAGAGATCTGATCTTGAACACAGCAGCACAGGATTGGAGCTACAGAGACCGGTGGAACACTCGCTTGGCTTCGTGCAACAGTCAGAGATGAACTCTCAAGTGAGATCAGGCCGCTGATGGTATTGCCGCTCGGTAGTGGCCCCTCGAGGGCGTACCGTCCTCAGGCTCCACCTCAGTCCTCAAAGGAGCCGCCGTCCATTGGCTTGTCATCACGGAGGCGATCGAGATGATCACGCGGATCACGTCCGCCCAGATACTCGCGCACCCGTCGAGCACAATCAGGAGAGAGGTTCGCAAGGCGAATGAGCGCACCGGGCATTATGCCAATGGGCAGGCGAGCGTCGAGCGCGCGGATGAGCGTCTCGGCACGCTCTTTTGCTTCTTCCTCTGGCAGGTCAGCCCGATGAGCAGCAAGAATCTCATCGTCCGTAAACAAGTCCCGCAGATGGGGCGCCGAGCTCGACGGGCGGGAATCCGCCGGCCCAAACAGATCAGCAAGATCTTTCGGCTCGCTGGAGTCAGGACTCATGACTATTCCGCTGACATGTGTGGGTGTCCTGGACCCGAAAGGATCATAACCTCGTCCACTCCCACTCCCATTACATGCGATAGACAACGGTCCCTCATCTTCGCCTGCCTTGGTCAGATCTCGTATCGTACCTGAGCCTAACGGTGTCTCCCAGCTACAGCCGTTCAGGACCGCCAAAGCCAGACAGAACCGTAGAAGGTGTCTCGCCATAGTGTGGTTCCTGTCCATTCGGTAGCGCTCCTGGATCGCCTCGACCACGCCGCATCCACCCCCTCCTCGGAGAAGCGTCGCCGCGTGCGTTGGACGCTGGTGCGATGCACGTGCAGTGCAGCCGCAATCTCGTGGTCGAAGACTCCCTTATGGGCCTGCAGCAGCGTGTGGGCGCACCGGACCACACACGCCGGAGCGCTGCCCTGGCGAACGAGCAGCAGCAGGCGAGCCCGGTCCTCCTCGCTCAGCTCGACTCAGTACGTTTGCGGTCGCACACGATCCTCCTCATTCGGGGGAGAGCCCCTGCGCCGCATTTGTCGCGCCTACTCAGAGGCGCTCCACTACGCACAGGCCATGAGGTACAGACCGCGACGTGGAAGGGAATTCAGCTGCGGTAGTACTCCCTCGGAGTGCGAACGATGCGCGGTGGTGGCTCAGGCATCGATAGTCCGATAAGGATATACCGCCATACGCGCCGGAGAAGCGATTTCTCCGCGAAGGGAGAATTCTCCTCGAGAGTAGAATACGAGTCGGGCCTTTTTGAGGACGAAGCTCCGCTGCCGGGTAAAGGATCGTGTGTGGTTGCGTAAGACACGGAATCCTCCTTATGCGATGGTTTGCAGAACTGCGAAGAGTTGCAGATAGGGACTAATCACTTCCTCGAAACGTCTATCTACCGTCTTTGCTGTGAACGTGTGCGTCTCCTCAGAGATCACCACGACAACAGCCAGCACCTCTTCCGATATCCCCTTGAATGTGATCGGGAATGCCACGAGCGAACGGTAGGACGGATGAGCTTGAAGTTCCTGACAGTCGTGCATTTTCGCGTCAGAAACGATCACTGGACGTCGGTATCGGTACGCGACGGCAGGAGGATGGTTCGAATCGACCTCGATCTGCTTGAATTGGTTTGGGCCAAGATTTTGGCTGATGGCTACGGTATACAGGGCGTCGGGTGCGGTCTCAGAGCTGGCAGCCACAGGAGCCATCATGCTCGTCATCATGTTGACTGAACCCTGTTTTCCTGTCAGCCGTCGGATATCGTCCTCGAGCGCTCTTAGCAGATTGGAGATAACAACCGGTTTTGAGATCGGACGAGATTGCCGACCATGATCGACGCGGAGGAGTTCTCCAATTTCATGAATGGCCCCTGCAAGCGCCCCAGCGCGTACGCGCTCGGCGTCCCTCCAACGAGAATCACGGTTGCCGTTGAGAGCCAGTGCATATCCTTCCTTCGCGAGCAGGATGACTAACCAGCTCAATGCAAGCGTCATCGAGATCTGTGTCTCATGAAGGACGATCGGGAAGGCAAGAGCTAAAAATGCGAGAAGGCCAGATACGATCTTTTGCTGTCCCGGAGTAAAGCCACGGGGCACGTTCACGTGCAGCCATCTGGCAAATCCTGTGACTGCCACGGCGGCCGTCGCTCCATGCCCCCAAGCGAATTCCGCACCACGTTTGATGCTGGCAATCATACGCAGATCCAGAGTGTTCAATGGAAACCGCCGGTGGGCACCTTCAAGGACCAGGTCAATTCAGGCTCCTAATATGTTTTGAACGAATTTTCCACGCAAGTCTGACGCAATAGGTGCTGTGCGCCTGTGACAACTGTTCGCTTTCTTCCGGTACGAACGGAACTCTAACGCGCGAAGCCAGAGGGTTTTCGCAACGCCGGTTCGCTCTTGGCTGTGGTTGGCATTTTGCCGTATCCATCCATGAATCCCCCACGCCAAGTCAGGAAATCCCCTACACTTCACCAGTTCCGTAGCCCTTTCTCCACCCTCCACGCCGGCTTATATTCCTGCCCGGACCGTAACCCTCTTCCACGCGGAGGCAGGAGCCCGTGAAGAAGCAGCACAAGTTCGTGGCGGCCGCGCTCGTCCTGGTAGGCATCGTGGGGTACCTCATGGTGACCGGGATGCGGGACTCGATGGTGTACTACTACACCCCGGACGAGCTGCTCGCGAAGGTCGCGTCCGACCGCTCGGTGCACGAGATCGGCGTGAAGGTCGGCGGCCGGGTGGTCCCCGGCACCGTCCGGTACGACCCGCGCACCCTGGACCTGCGCTTCCAGGTGGTGGACATCGAGAGCGGCAGGGGCCGCTTCCCCGTCCAGTACCAGGGCCCCCTCCCCGACACCTTCCAGGAAGGGCGCGACGTGGTGGTGGAGGGCCGCTACAACCAGGCCGGGACCTTCGAGGCCACCACCGTGCTCACCAAGTGCGGCTCCCGCTACGAGGCCGTGGAGGAGGAGCTCAGGGCGTGACCCAGATCGGCGAAGTCGCGCTGTGGATCGCCCTCCTCCTGGCGCTCTGGGGGGGGGCGACCGCGTTCATCGGGGGGAAGACCGGCCGCGGCGACCTGGTGCTCTCCGCCGAGCGCTCCGTCCTGGGCGTGTTCGCCCTGCTGGCCGTGGCCTCGGGCGCCATCATCGCCGCCTTCCTGGGCAACGAGTACCGCTACCAGTACGTGGCCGGGTATTCCAACCGCGAGCTCTCCGTCTTCTACAAGGTCACCGGACTCTGGGCCGGACAGACCGGCTCCCTGGTGTTCTGGGCCCTGCTCCTGGCCCTGTTCTCCTCCGTCGCGGTGCTGCAGAACCGCCGGCGCAACCGCGAGTTCATGCCGTACGTCGCCGGGACCCTGCTCCTGGTCCTCGGCTTCTTCCTGGCCGTCATCCTCACCGCGTCCAACCCGTTCAGGCTGATGGAGTTCACCCCGGCCGACGGCCGCGGGCTGAACCCGCAGCTCCAGAACTACTGGATGACCATCCACCCCCCGACGCTGTACCTGGGGTTCACCGCCTTCACCATCCCCTTCGCCTTCGCCATATCGGCCCTGCTGAGCGGCCGGCTGGACACCCGCTGGATCGCCACCACCCGGCGCTGGACCCTGCTCGCCTGGTTCTTCCTGACCTGCGGGATCATCTTCGGGATGATGTGGGCGTACGTGGAGCTGGGGTGGGGCGGGTGGTGGTTCTGGGACCCGGTGGAGAACGCCTCGCTCCTCCCCTGGCTCACCGGCACCGCGTACCTGCACTCGGTGATGATCCAGGAGAAGCGGGGGATGCTCAAGACCTGGAACGTCCTGCTGATCCTGGGCACCTTCCTGCTCAGCATCTTCGCGACCTTCCTGACCCGCTCGGGGCTGATCGAGTCCGTGCACTCCTTCGCCGAGAACCTCACCATCGCCTACATCTTCCTGGCGTTCCTGACGGCGCTGACCCTGGTGAGCGCCGGGCTGGTGTGGTGGCGGCGCGACCGGCTGGCCTCCGACAACCGGCTGGAGTCGTTCCTGTCGCGCGAGGCCGCCTTCCTCACCAACAACCTGGTGTTCGTGGCGGCGATGTTCGCCGTGCTCTGGGGGACGCTCTTCCCGCTGATCTCCGAGGGGTTCACCGGGAGGCAGATCAACACCGGGCCGCCCTACTTCAACCGCGTCAACATCCCGCTGGGGCTCCTGCTGCTGGCGCTGATGGGGATCGGGCCGGTGATCGCCTGGCGCAGGGCCTCCCCGAGGAACCTCAAGCGCAACTTCCTGGGCCCCACCAGCACGGCGCTGGCCGTCGCGGCGGGGCTCTGGGCGGGCGGCGTGCGGCACCCTTACGCCCTGCTCACCTTCGCGCTCGGCGCCTTCACGCTCAGCACGGTGGCGATCGAGTTCTGGAAGGGGACCCGCGCCCGCGCCCGCATCGAGGGCGAGGGGGCCCTGCTGGCGCTGGTGCACCTGGTGGACCGCAACCGGCGGCGCTACGGCGGCTACATCGTCCACGTGGGGCTGGTGGTCTGCTTCATGGGGTTCGCCGGCAAGGCGTTCTACGTGGAGGAGCAGAGGACGCTCCGCCCCGGGGAGACCCTGGAGATCGCCTCGCCCTTCGGGCACACCTACCGGCTCACCTACCAGGACGTGTCGTGGTACACCGCCACCAACATGACCAAGCTGGTGGCCTCGGTGGGCGTGGAGAAGGACGGGAAGCCGGCCGGGCTACTCACCGCGGAGAAGCGCACCTACCGGCAGCGCGAGGAGGTGGCCTCCGAGGTGGGGATCCTCCGCGCCTGGAACGAGGACCTCTACCTGATCCTGGCCGGGATCGACGACCCCGACGGGATCATCCAGGGGACCAACCGCCGCCCCCTCGCCACCTTCCGCGTGCTGGTGAACACGCTGGTGCCCTGGATCTGGGTGGGGGGGATGGTCATGGCCGTGGGGACGCTGGTCGCGCTCTGGCCCGCGGGCGGGGAGCCCCCGCGCCCCGCCGCCCCGGCGACGACCGGCCGCGTCCCCGCCATCCGGCCGCGCGAGCAGGCCCCCGAGCTGGTGGAGGCGTGATGCGCCGGGTGCTTCTCGCCGCCGTGCTGGTGTTCGTTGCGGTGCCCGCGCCGGCGCAGGTGAGCCCCGGGCGGGCCCGGGAGGTGGCGCACGAGGCGGCCTCGCAGCTCCGCTCCCCCGTCACCCCCTCGCACACCCTGGACATGTGCCCCGCCCCGGAGGCGGAGGCGCTGCGCGACACCGTGCTCATGGCGGCTACGCGGGGGATGACCGCCGGGGAGATCGTGGAGGGGGTGATCGCCCGGCGCGGCGAGCAGCTCCGCATCGTCCCCAAGCGCGAGGGCTTCGGGATCTGGGCCTGGATCCTCCCTCCGGCCGTGCTCCTCGCCGGGCTCGGCGTGGTCTCGGCCCGGCTGCGCGCCATG
>DATAAL010000180.1:0-15055 GCA_036260145.1 Longimicrobiaceae bacterium
AGTACGAGTCCGAGGTGGTGTACCACTCGCTCCGCGAGGAGTGGGAGAAGGCCGGCGTCATCTTCAAGGGGATGGACGACGGGCTCCGCGAGCACGAGGACCTCGTCCGCGAGCACTTCGGGACGGTGGTCCCCTTCCGCGACAACCTGTTCGCGGCGGTGAACACCGCGGTGTGGTCGGGCGGGTCGTTCGTGTACATCCCCAGGGGGGTGAAGCTGGACATGCCGCTCCAGGCGTACTTCCGCATCAATGCGGAGAGCATGGGGCAGTTCGAGCGCACCCTGATCATCGTGGAGGAAGGGGCCGAGGTGCAGTACATCGAGGGGTGCACCGCCCCCTCGTACTCCCAGGACTCGTTCCACTCCGGGGTGATCGAGATCATCGTCAAGGACGGTGCCCGCTGCCGGTACACCACCATCCAGAACTGGTCGCACAACGTGTACAACCTGGTGACGCAGCGGGCCCAGGTGGGCGCCCACGCCACCATGGAGTGGGTGGACGGGAACCTGGGCTCCAAGCTCACCATGAAGTACCCCTCGTGCTACCTGATGGGGGAGGGCGCCCGCGGCGAGATCCTGAGCATCGCCTACGCCGGCCCCGGACAGCACCAGGACGCGGGGGGGAAGGTGATCCACCTGGCGCCGAACACCTCCTCGCGGATCGTCTCCAAGTCGATCTCCAGGGGGTCGGGACGCTCGTCGTACCGCGGACTCCTCAAGGTGGAGAAGGGCGCGCACCATGTGAAGAGCAACGTGGAGTGCGATGCCCTCCTCCTGGACGAGGAGGCGCGCACCGACACCTACCCGTACATCGAGATCGAGGAGGAGCACGCCTCCATCGGCCACGAGGCCACGGTCTCCAAGATCGGCGACGAGCAGCTCTTCTACCTGATGAGCCGTGGCCTCTCGGAGGACGAGGCGGCCACCATGGTGGTGCGGGGCTTCATCGAGCCGATCGCCAAGGAGCTCCCGCTGGAGTACGCCGTGGAGCTGAACCGGCTGATCGAGCTGGAGATGGAGGGGTCGGTAGGGTGACCGTGCCGGAACGAACCAGAGAGCAACCTGTGGCAGATACCACCGTGGCGGGGGAGGGCGTCGGTGTCTTCACCCGCGATCAGGTCCAGATCCTCTCCGCCCGCAAGGGGGAGCCGGAGTGGCTCCAGGAGGCGCGCCTCGCGGCGTACGACGCCTTCGCGGAGGCGCCGATGCCCACCACCCGGGTGGAGGAGTGGCGCTACACCGACATCGGCTCGGTGCTGAAGCTGGAGCCGCTCGGCTTCGCCGAGGAGGCCCGTCCGGTGGACACGGCGGAGGGGCTCCCCGCGGGGCTCCGCGCCGTGCTGGCCGAGGCGGGGTCCGCCTCCGCGCGGCTGGCGCAGACGGATGCCTCCGTGACGCTGCGCGAGCTCCCGGAGGAGCTGCGGGCGCGGGGGGTGGTGTTCACCTCGCTGGAGGCGGCGGTCCGGGAGCACCCGGAGCGGGTGCGGCGGTACCTGGGGACCGCGGTCACCCCGCAGGCCGGGAAGTTCGCCGCCCTGAGCACCGCCTTCTGGACCGGCGGGCTCTTCCTCTACGTCCCCCGCGACGTCCGGGTGGAGGTCCCCTTCCGCTCCTACCGCTGGGTGTCGGAGGGGGGGTGCTCGGTGTTCCCGCGCACCCTGGTGGTGGCCGAGCCGGGCGCGGAGGTGGCGCTGGTGGACGAGCTGGCCTCCCCCGACCTCGGGCGGCAGACGCTGGCCGTCCCCGCCGCGGAGATCTTCGCGGAGGAGGGGGCGCGGGTCACCTACGTGGCGCTGCAGCGCTGGGGCGCGGGGGTGGTGCACCTGGGGACCGACCGGGTGGTGGCGGGGCGCGACGCCCGGGTCACCGCCCTGTACATGGCGCTCGGCGGCGACCTGGCCCGCAGCGACGTGCAGTGCCGCCTGGCGAAGCCGGGGTCGCACGTGGACCTGCTGGGGCTCTACATCACCGACGGGGCGCAGCACGTGGACCACGAGACGCTCCAGGACCACGCCTCCCCGCACGCCTCCAGCAACCTGCTCTTCAAGGGGGCGCTCCGCGACCGGAGCCGCTCCGTGTTCCGGGGGCTGATCCGGGTGCACCCGGGGGCGCAGCGCACCGACGCGTACCAGACCAACCGCAACCTGATCCTCAGCAGCGAGGCGCGGGCCGACTCCCTCCCCAACCTGGAGATCCAGGCCGACGACGTGCGCTGCTCCCATGCGGCTACCGTAGGGCAGCTCGACGAGGAGGAGATCTTCTACCTGCTGAGCCGCGGGATCCCCAAGGCGGAGGCGGTGCGGCTGGTGGTGTTCGGCTTCTTCGGGGAGGTGCTGGAGCAGCTCCCCCTCCCCGGGGTCCGGGAGGAGCTGATGCGCGCCGTGGAGCGCAAGCTCGCCAGGGCGCGGGAGGCCTGACCGTGGCGTTCGTCAGGGCCGCCTCCCTGGAGGAGGTGCCGGAGGGGGAGGTGGTGGGGGTGGAGGCAGGGGGGGCGAGGCTCTGCCTGGCCCGCGTGGAGGGGGAGGTGTACGCCTTCCAGGACCGCTGCTCCCACCGGGAGTTCCCCCTCTCCAGCGGGGAGCTGGACTCGGAGGAGTGCACCATCACCTGCGAGTGGCATGGAGCGCGGTTCGATATCCGCACGGGGGAGCCCCAGTGCCTCCCGGCCACGCGGCCGATCCCGGTGTACGCCTGCCGGGTGGACGGGGGCGAGATCTACGTCGACGTGCCGGCGTAGCGGGCGGACTGCGGCCCGAGACCACTTCCAGGCGCGAAGCCACGCCCTCCCCGACCGCGGGAGAGGCGGCTTCGCGCCTCGCTTTGGAGGGAACCCATGAACCCATCTGCCATCGTCGAGCCGTCCGCCCCGGCCGCGGGGTACGACCTGGAGCGGGTCCGGGCCGAGTTCCCGGCGCTGCACCAGGAGGTGCACGGGAAGCCGCTGGCGTACTTGGACAACGCCGCCTCCACCCAGAAGCCCCGCGCGGTGATCGACGCCCTGACGGAGTTCTACCGGCGCGACAACGCCAACGTGCACCGCGGGCTGCACGAGCTCTCCAACCGCGCCACCGAGGCGTACGAGAGCGCGCGGGTGCGCGTGGCACGCTTCTTCGGGATCGCGGACCCGGCGGAGCTGGTGTGGACCCGCGGGGCCACCGAGGCGCTGAACCTGGTGGCGTGGGCCTGGGGGACGGCGACGCTCCGCCCGGGGGACGAGATCCTCCTCACCGTGCTGGAGCACCACTCCAACCTGGTCCCCTGGCAGCTCCTGGCCCAGCGCACCGGCGCGAGGCTCCGCTTCCTGGACATCGACGAGCAGGGGCGGCTGGAGCTCTCCGCCCTGGACGACGTGCTGACGGAGCGGACCCGGCTGGTGGCCGTGGGGCACGTATCCAACGCGCTGGGGACGGTGAACCCGGTGGCGGAGATCGCCCGACGCGCACGCAATGTCGGAGCTGTCACGGTGGTGGACGGGGCGCAGTCGGCGCCCCATCTTCCTGTGAACGTCCCGGCGCTGGGGTGCGACTTCTACGCCTTCTCCGGACACAAGATGTGCGGCCCCACCGGGATCGGCGGGCTGTGGGGGCGGCGGGAGCTGCTGGAGGCCATGCCCCCCTTCCTGGGGGGCGGGGACATGATCGACACGGTGGAGCTGGAGGGCTCCACCTGGGCGGCGCTCCCCCACAAGTTCGAGGCGGGGACGCCGCACATCTCCGGAGCGGTGGGGATGGGGGCGGCGGTGGACTTCCTCTCCGGGATCGGGAAGGAGGCGATCATCGCCCACGAGCGGGCCCTGGTGGGGTACGCGGTGCAGCGGCTGGCGGAGATCCCCGGGCTCCGGGTGTGGGGGCCCCGCGATCTGGCGGAGCGCTCGGGGGTGGTCTCCTTCACCCTGGCGGACATCCACCCCCACGACCTGGCCACCATCCTGGACGCGGAGGGGATCGCGGTGCGCGCGGGACACCACTGCGCGCAGCCGCTGATGCGGCGGCTGGGGGTGGGGGCGACGGCGCGCGCCTCCTTCTACCTGTACAACACCCCGGCGGAGGTGGACCGACTGGTGGAGGGGCTGCACCGGGCCCGCGCCCTCTTCGGGTACTGAGGAGGCGCCGTGACCGACCCCTCGCCCGCGGCGCTGAGCGCGCTCTACCAGCAGCTCATCCTGGACCACTACCGCCGTCCTCACAACCGGGGCGAGCTGGAGGGGGCGGACGTGGAGGTCCGGCTCAACAACCCCACCTGCGGGGACGAGATCGTCCTGCGGATGCGGGTGCGGGAGGGGACCATCGAGGAGATCCGCTTCACCGGGCAGGGGTGCTCCATCTCCCAGGCCTCCGCCTCGATGATGACGCAGCGGCTCCGCGGGCGCCCGCTGGCCGACGCGGACGCGCTCGCCGCCCGCTTCCGGGAGATGCTGCATGGGAGCGCCGAGGCGGCGCGGGACCGGGCGCTCGGCGACCTGCGCGCCCTGGCCGGGGTAGCCAAGTTCCCGGTGCGCGTCCGCTGCGCCATGCTGGCCTGGAACGCGCTGGAGGAGGCGGAGAAGCAGCTCCCCGCGCCGGGCGCCCCGAGCGGCCCCGGACCGTCCGGGCCGCACACTTCGAACGAGACAGACCGAGGAACCCGCGAGTGACGTACCCCCACGGATCCGCCGCAGCTCCGCACCAGCGGGTCGCCATCTTCATCGACGGCTGGAACTTCCGCTACGCGACGTACGAGTCGTTCGGGCTCCGCGTCGACTACACCAAGCTGCTGCGCTACTTCTCGGAGGGCGCCATCCTGGTGCGCGCCTACTTCTACACCGGGGAGTGGGACGACTCGGCGATCTCCCGCTACGTCGGCCTCAGCAACCCCCCCGACCCGTACGTGAAGCGCCGGGAGATGGAGCAGCAGCGGGACGGGGAGCGGGCCTTCTGGCGCTTCCTGAACCGCAACGGCTACCGGGTAGTCCGCAAGCCGGTGCGGGTGGTCCGCGACGAGGGGGAGGACGTCAGCATCAAGGCCGACCTGGACCTGGAGCTGGCCATCGACATGCTCACCCTGGCCGACAAGGTGGACCGCATCATCCTGGTGTCTGGCGACGGCGACTTCGTCCCCCTGGTGGACGCCGTCGCCAAGCGGGGGGTGCGGGTGGCGGTGGTCTCCACCCAGAGCGAGGACGCCTTCCGCAACGCGCGCTACCGCGCCAGCGACGACCTCCTGGACGCCGCGGACGAGTTCATCCCCATCGAGAGCATCCGCAGGTACATCGAGCGTGAGCCGCGGTCGTACTCCGGGATCCGGCGCGAGCCCCGCGAGGGGGGCGAGGAGCAGGGCTCCGGGTACCGCCGCGAGCCCCGGGACTTCGGCGGCCAGCCTCCCTTCCGCCGCGAGCCCCGGGAGTACGGGTACGACCGCGGCACGCCGCCCTTCCGTCCGGACCCGCGGGAGCTGGGCCTCCCGGCCGACGACCCCGAGGAGGCGCAGCCGCCGTCTCTCGCGGACGAGAGCTGAGCGGGACCGCAGGACCCCTTGTACTGAGCGAGGCTCACCGAGACATTGGTGCCTCGCTCGTTCTTTGGGGACGCCGGCGGACACGCGCGCAGGAGAGCCGATGAACGGAAACGGGCGCAGAGTCGCCATCGTGGATGGGTGCCGGACCCCCTTCGCGCGGTCGGGGACCGTGTTCCGGAGCCTCTCGGCGGTGGAGCTGGGGAAGGTGGCCGTGCGCGAGCTGATCTCCCGGACCGACCTGGACGTGCGGGAGATCGACCACGTGGTGTACGGCACGGTGGTGCAGTCGGTCCAGGAGCCCAACATCGCCCGGGAGGTGACGCTGGGCGCGGGGATCCCCCCCTCCGTCCCGGCGTTCACGGTGGGGCGCGCCTGCGCTTCCTCCAACCAGGCGATCACCTCCGGGGCGGAGCAGATCCTGGCGGGGCAGGCGGAGGTGGTGATCGCCGGGGGGGCGGAGTCGCTGACCGACATCCCCATCCTCTTCTCCCCGGAGATGCGCAACGCCCTGGTGCGCGCCTCCAGGGCCCGCTCGCTGGGGGAGCGGGTGCAGGCGTTCCGGGCGATCCGCCCCCGGCACCTGGCCCCCATCACCCCGGCCATCGCCGAGCCCACCACCGGGCTCACCATGGGGGAGTCGGCGGAGCGGATGGCGCAGGAGAACGGGATCTCCCGGGAGGATCAGGACCGCTGGGCGCTCCGCTCCCACCGGCTCGCCGCGGCCGCCACCGCGGACGGGCGCCTGACGGCGGAGATCGTCCCGGTCTTCGTCCCGCCGAAGTTCGATGAGGTGGCGACGCAGGACAACGGGATCCGCGCCGACACCTCGCTGGAGAAGCTAGCGCAGCTCAAGCCGGTGTTCGACCGGAGGTACGGGACGGTGACCGCCGGGAACGCCTCCCCGCTCACCGACGGCGCCTCGGCGGTGCTGCTGATGAGCGAGGAGAGGGCGAAGGCGCTGGGGTACCCGCCGCTGGGGTACATCCGCTCCTATGCCTACGCCTCCCTCTCCCCCGCCGACCAGCTCCTCCAGGGGCCGGTGTACGCCGCCCCGCTGGCGCTGGAGCGGGCGGGGCTCTCCATGAAGGACGTCGACCTGCTGGAGATGCACGAGGCGTTCGCGGCGCAGGTGCTGTCCAACCTGCAGTGGTTCGACTCGGACCGGATCGCGCAGGAGCGGCTGGGACGCGACCGGGCCATCGGGGTGCCGGACGAGGAGCGGATCAACGTGATGGGTGGCTCCATCGCCATCGGCCACCCCTTCGGCGCGACCGGCGGCCGGATCACGGTGACGCTGCTGCAGGAGCTGAAGCGCCGCGGCGGGCAGTTCGGGATGATCAGCGTGTGCGCCGCGGGGGCGATGGGGTTCGTGATGATCGTGGAGCGCGAGTAGGAGGGAGCCCCCTCACCCGGCGCTGCGCGCCACCCTCTCCCACGAGGGGAGAGGGTTTTTGTCGTCGGGTAGGATCGGGGCGTCGGATGCGCTCCGGCGGGGGGCCTGCTCCGGAAGTGCGGACTTGCTCGCTACGCTCGCTTCGGACATAGCCTTCCTGCGCAGGCCCCCCACCTCCGCTCTTCCCTTGCGAGAGGCGGTGAGCGACAGCGCCACTGCACCTGCCGTGCTCCCCTCCTCCACTCTGCGGGGGGCACGCCCAAGTCCAGCCGTTCCGTACCGTACCTTCCTCATCACCCGAGAAAATCCCTACCCAGATCCTGCCCTTCCCGCTAGGTTGAGTGGGAGCAACCGTTCCCCCGCGCCACCCGCACCCCGTCCGCATGCCGCTCGCCGCCCCGTCTCCCGTCCCGCAGGCTTCGCGGGTCGCTCCCCGGGGGATTACCGTCCACAAGGTGGTGAACCGAGTGGACGAGATCCTCCGCGAACACACCGTGCCGCTGTGGGTCCGGGGGGAGGTGTCGGGGTGGAAGCGCTCCGCCCGTGGGCACATCTTCTTCACCCTCAAGGACGACCAGGCGGAGCTGTGCTGCGTGATGTGGGGGAGCGACGCGGCCCGCCACCCCATCCTTCCTCGCAACGGGGTGGAGATCGTCGCCCTGGGGACCCTGGGCATCTACGCGAAGAAGGGCGAGTTCCGGCTGGAGGTGACCGAGGTCGAGGGGACCGGCGCCGGGGGGCTCTGGCAGCGGGAGAAGGAGGAGCTGCAGCGGCGGCTGCGGGAGGAGGGGCTGTTCTCGGACGAGCGCAAGCGCCCCCTCCCGCCCTTCCCCGAGCGGGTGGGGATCGTGACCTCCGCCCGCAGCGCCGCGCTCCAGGACATGTACCGGACGCTCCGCCGCAAGGCGTGGTGGATCCCCCTCCAGGTCTTCGACTGCGACGTGGAGGGGATCGGCGCCGCGGGGAGCATCGCGGCCGCGCTCCGCGCCCTGGGCCGCACCCGGGAGGAGTGCCCCGTGGACGTGGTGATCGTGGCGCGCGGGGGCGGGAGCATCGAGTCCCTCTGGGCCTACAACACCGAGGAGGTGGCCCGGGCCATCGCGGCCTGTCCGGTCCCGGTGATCAGCGCGGTGGGGCACGAGACCGACTACACCGTGGCCGACGAGGTGGCGGACCTGCGCGCCCCCACCCCCACGGCGGGGGCGGAGCGGGCGGTGCCGGACGGCCGCCGGGTGCTGGAGCTCCTGGAGGAGTACCCCCGCCACATGCACCTCCGGGTGCGGCGCTCCCTGGCGCTGCAGCGCACCGGGCTCGACCGGGTGGACGGGGAGCTCGGCCGCTCGATGCGCCGGCGGCTCGACCGGCTGGCGGGCGAGGCGGAGACGCTCGGCGACGGGGTGCACGGGGCGCTCCGCCGGCGGCTCGACCTCCTGGGGCGCGACCTGGCCGCGGCCGCGGAGGCGCTCGACGCGCGCAGCCCGCTCCGGGTGCTGGCGCGCGGCTTCGCGGTGGTGGACGACCCCACCACCGGGCGGGTCCTGCGCGACGCGGCGGACACGGCGCCGGGGCGCGAGCTGCGGATCCGGCTGGCCCGGGGCGAGGTGCACGCCCGGGTGGAGCGGGCCCACCCCGGGACCCCCTGACCCGCGACCACTCATGTCCGACGACACCCAGGTAGCCCGGGACGGGGGCGCCCCGCTGCGCCTGGGGGCGGTGCTCGGGCGGCTGGAGGAGATCCGCCGCGACCTGGACCGCGAGGACCTGGAGCTGGAGGACCAGATGCAGCTCTACCGGGAGGGGTGCGCCCTGGTGGTGCGGGCCAGGAAGATCCTGGACCAGGCCACCTCCGAGGTGGAGGTCCTCATGGGCGAGACGGAGCGCGCCCCGTCCGGCGAAGCAGAGTGAGCGGGCGCTCTCCGGGGCCGGCACAGGTCAGATCCCCCGGTCCCGGAACAGCCTGAGGCGCAGCGCGGCGCGGTCCTCCAGCCGCTCGCCGGACCAGCTCTCCGCGTACTCGGCGATGGCCAGGGTGATCTCCGCCCGCACCTGCCGCCAGGGCGTGTTCCCCCTCCGGACGTCGGCGATCCACCACCCCGGGACCAGGTCGGCCAGCGCAAACAGGTCGGCGACCCGCTCCGGCATCGCCATGTACCCCTCCTCGCCCAGGTACACGGCGCCCTCCACCTCCCCCGCCAGCACGTGCGCGACCTCGTGCCGGAAGGCGAAGACGCGGTCCGTCCGCTCCGCGTTGCGGTTCACCAGGATCGGGTACACCTCGGCGCAGCGCGGCAGCGTCATGGCGACGGTGTCGGACCGGAAGGCGAAGACCTCCACATGGCACCCCGTCCCGCGCAGCAGCTCGGAGAGCTGGTCGGTGCGGATGGGGGCGTACGGCCCCGCGTAGTCCCCCACGACCCCCCGCGCCTCCTCGACCAGCCGGCTCGCCGCCGTCAGGACGCGCTCCTCCTCAGAGCTCATCCCTCTCCACCCGATCGCGGAGCTGGTACCACCACCCCGGGAGGAGCCCCTTGGCGGTGAGCATCCTCCGCAGCCCCTCCAGGGCGTCCAGCTTGCGGAGCTTCTCCTGCCCCGCGGGGCCGATCCCGCCCAGGAAGCGGGCGACGGCGTCCAGCGAGGCGAAGAGCTCCTCCGCCTCGCTCTCCGGCCCGCTCGCGGGCTCGTCCGCGGCGGCCGGGTCGTGCCCGGTGAGGATCCACTCGGACTCCACCCCTCCCCACTCGGCGATCCGCTCCAGGTGGTAGCGGTGCGGGACGGAGCCGCCGGTCTCCCACCGGGCGATGGAGCCGGGGTGGATCCCCAGCCGCTCCGCCAGCTCCCCCCGGTCCCACCCGAGCTTCTCCCGCACCCTCCGCAGCCGGTGGCCGATTGCGACCCGCGACTCAAGGCTCATGGTGAGTCCTCTCCTTTTAACATTATTGACAGGGTATCGACGCTAAGTTAAATTTGTTTACAGGTCGCATAAACACCCGGAAATTATGCGATAACTGTTAAGCAGGATACTCCGTCCGGTGGCGGAGCGCAAGGACATCATGTACTTCCGGCTGCGGGAAGTCCCGTGAGCGGGGGGATCTCAGGACTCAGGACCACGGGAGGAACCATTGAGCGAGGTCGAAGGAGCTACCACTCCGGATATCGCGGACGGAGACGGTGGGCGCCTCCTGCGCATGGCGGCGAGCTGCCCCCGGTGCGGGTCCCGTCCGGCGCTCCGGATCACGGAGGCGGCCGCGGGGATCCTGCTGCGCGAGGCGCGGGGGACTCGTCTGGGCACCTACCAGTGCCAGCGCCGGGGGTGCGGGGCCATCTACGATCTGCGCGCTATCGATTGCGTGGCGGAGGGGTGACCGCTCACGACTTTCTCTAACACTATTGACACATCTGGGGCGCACGGTTAGCTTTCCCAAAGAAATACCGAAGATACCTGCAAGAAAACGGCCGGTAAAGGCCCCCTGCCCGGTACAGCGCCCGGGCGAGGGGCCTTTTTTCGTTCCAGAATCCCTGGCGGGGTCGGCGTCCGCGCAGCCGGCGCAATCCCCTGAACTGACTAACGGCGCATCAGGTCCGCCCGTTCGTTGGCCCCGCACCAACTTCCCTTTACCCCAGGATGCACCATGCGTTGGGACGACACCATCAACGCAGTGCTCGGCCGGCTGCGGAGCGACACCACCCTGACCGACGCGCTCGGTGGAGACCGGATCACCCGGGCCGACACGTCCGCGACTCCGCAGATTCCCGGGATCACCTACCAGGTCACGAGCAGCCGGCGTGGAGAGAACGAGGAGACGGTCTTCACCCGGTGGGATCTGCGCGCCCCTACGCTGGCCGAGGTGGTTACCATCGAGGAGTGGCTCCACGCCGACCTCGACCGGACCGGGATGGAAACGTTGAGCGGGCTCCCCATGTGGCTGGAGCACGTGGACGCCTGGGATGTCCCGGAGGCCGGTGCGGGGGTGGTGCAGCGCACAGTGCTGTTCCGCTTCCGGGTGCTGAAGGAGAGCTGAGACCGGCGCCGCATGAGGCGGCGCTTCCGCCCGCAAGGGCAAACCCTTTCCACAAGGAGCACGAAGATGGATTTCCCGAACCTGCAGTCGGCGCTGCGGAGCATCGGCAAGGGGTACGTGTTCGTCGGTGACCCGGCGGCCACCGGTCCCGCCGGGCTGCGTCCGCTGGGGGCTACCGAGGGTGAGGTCAAGGTGGCGTTCAACCAGGAGTTCAATGACCTGAAGTTCCCGGAGTACACCGGCCCCGCGGTCCACGAGCGCAGGCTCACCGGGGAGAACGTCACCGTCACCATCCCGCTGATCCTGGGCGATCCGGCGCTGCTGGACGACGTGAGCCCCGTCGGGGCCACGGGCGGGGGCTTCAGCTCGCAGCAGCCGGTGAAGACCACCTCGCTGGTGATCTTCCCCGAGACCGAGATCCGCAACGGGATCACGTACACGGCCGGCACCGGTGGCGCCGCAGGCACCTGGACTCCTGCGGCGCCGCGGAACGCCGTCTGGATCTGGCGCGGGCACTTCGTCCGTCCGGGGATGAACTACAAGCAGGCGGACGGCGGCAAGGTGATCGTGGAGACCACCTTCCAGGCGATGTACGACGGGACCCGCCCCGAGGGCCACAAGCTGTACACCATCGGCGATCCCACGGCGCAGGGGATCACCAACCTGGCGATCTGACCATGCTCCTGCCTCACAACGAAGAGCGCCTGGCCCAGGTGCAGGCGGCGCTGGCCGAGCAGGCCCGCGCGAGCGAGCCGGAGGTCCGCAACCTGGGCCCGGTGCTGGACCTGTCGCGTCCGCTCCCCCTGGAGTTCAGGGGATACACGTACCTGGTGCCTCCCGTTCCCTTCGTCTTCGGAGTGAGGCTGGTCGGCCTCCAGGAGAGGGTTCGCCGGCTCCAGGACCGGCCCGACTCGCCGGAGTCGCTGGACGAGCTGCAGGCCATCCTGGAGGAGGCGGTGGAGCTGTTCCCCCGACTGGCGCGGCCCACGGGGTGGAGGCGCCTGTTCCGGCGCGTGCTCCCCAACCCGTTCCGGAGCGCCAGCGAGTTCGAGATCGGAGAGTTGATCGGTTTTTTCTCCGGGTGCCGGATGAGGTCCCGCGTCCGGCACCCGGCCCCGGAGATGGCCCCCCACCGCTGACCGACCTGGCGGACCTGTTGTGCGAGTTCGTGGCGGCGTTCCCCGCGTGGACGCATGCTGACGGGTCTCCGCTATCCTGGCGCCATTTCACGATCGGGTTGCAGCACCTCGGCCGGGTACACGCACGCACGTCGCTGCGCCTGAGCGCGGCCACGGGGATATCCCACGCCAAACGGGAGGATGCAGAACAATGGTATCGTGCGCAGAGACAGGCGGCGGGGTGGTGAGCCATGGCTGAGAAGCGGAAGAGCCAGGCCGAGGAGACCCGCCGCGAAGCCGAAGCTACCCGGCAGTCCGCGGAGCGTGCCGCCGGCTCGGTGGAGCGATCCTCGACGCGCATGGTCAGTTCCGTGGCATCGGCCGCGCGCAGGGCGCTGGAATCGGTAGAGCGATTCGCCTCCCGGGTTTCGGGCGAGGTACAGCGCGGCGCCACCCGTGCGGCCACGGCCGTACAAGGGGCGGCACAGCGCGCTGCAGCCGCCGCGCAGCAGGCCGCCGACCGCTCGGCGGACGCCATGCGCCGCGGCGCGCAGCACGGGGCGCAGGCGGTGGAAACGGCCTATGCGGCCGCGTATCGGAAGGTGGACGCCGCGGCGGCCAGGGCCGCGAGCAGGGTCCCTCGTGGGACCGCCGGCAGCGCCGCTCGCGGCGGGGGGGGCGGGGGTGGCGACGAGGGCGGCGGAGGTGGTGGCGGCGGGTTGCTGGGGATGGTCGGCAAGGTCCGCGGCCACCCGGTCGCCCAGGCGGCGCTCACCGGGCTGAAGGTGGTCAAGGACTTCGGCGTCGCCGCGGTACAGGCCGCCATGAAGTCGCAGGCCGCGTGGAGCAAGCTCGGGCAGACGATGAAGAAGGCGGGCGTGGACCTCGCCGACAAGCAGGACGAGCTGAACACCCGCGCGAAGGAGTTCACGCGCAACACCACGTTCAGCCGCGACGAGTACGTCGGCGCGCTGACGCGGATGATCGACATCACCGGCGACTACGACTCGTCGGTGCGGAACATGGCGCTCGCCGCCGACGTTGCCGCCAAGCGGAACATCGACCTGTCCTCCGCGGCCGAGCTGGTGGGGAAGGTGGCGCAGGGTGACGCGGAGGCGCTGGCCCAGCTGGGGGTCTCCTCCGGTTCGGCGCAGGAGGGGCTGGCGAAGCTCTCCGAGGAGTGCGGCGGGTTCGCGAAGAACCAGGCGAGCACGCTGGACGGCAAGGTCAAGCAGCTCAACAACGCCTGGGGCGACTTCAAGACCGCCGTGGGAAACGCGATGATCGAGGCGGGCGGCGGCACTTCGATCATGGACACGCTGCGCGGCGTGGTCGTCACCGTGACCGATGCCTTCGTCCAGAACAAGGCCCAGATCGTCGCCTGGGCGCAGGTCGGGATCGCCATCGTCGGTGCGCTGGCGACCACCATCTGGTCGGTGATCCGCCTTCAGTTGAATCTGGCGCAGGCCACCGGAGACATGGTGCGGGTCGCCATGTACGGGCTCGAAGGACTGGTGCTCGGAGCCGTCAACAAGGTGATCCAGGGGATCAACTGGGGCATCGAGAAGCTGAATTCCCTTCCCGGCGTCAAGATCTCACTACTGGATACGCTCGACGAACGGCTCAAGCGCACGCGCGCCAATCTCAGCGATGCCGCGGCGGACCTGCGCGGCCAGTTCGGGGACATCAAAGCCACGGCAGGTGACTTTACGGCGAGCTGGAGCAACGTAGGGAACAAGATCAGCATTGCCCTTAACACCAGGAGCGGGAGCGCGCCACCCGCCCCACGCTCGTTTCCATCGACGCCGAAGGTTGCGCCACCAAAGAAAGGGGGAGCCAGGACAAAGGGACGCGCCAAACCCGGCGACGGGGATCGGGGCGAGAGGGAGGCGCATCAGCCCGCTCCGGCCGAGCCGTGCGAGTGCGATGCCGGAGACACCACCCGGGTCGAGAACAACGTCCAGGTCCAGCAGAATAAGGTCCAAGAGAACAACACTCAGGAGAACAACGTCCAGGAGAAGAACCTCCAGGTTGTTATCAACACGGCGGAAGCGACCGGGGAGCTCGCCGAGGAGCAGGAGAAGCTCATCGCTGCGCAGGAGCAGGAGCTGGAGCTGCTGGAGCGCGCCTCGAAGTTCGCCGAAGAGCGCGCGGATGGGATCGAACGCGCGCGCAAGCTCGAAGAGCAGCTCAACGAGACGCTCAAAGATCAGAAGCTCGACCCGAAAAACCGGGTCTCCACGTGTGAGCGGCTGAGCCGAGTCACCGAGCTGCGCAAGGAACTGGAAAAGCCGGAGGAGAAGCCGAAGCGGGCCAAGGTAGAGGACTTCTCCCTGGAGAAGCTGGGAAAGAACGCGAAAGGCGCCAAGAAGATCCTCCTGGACATCGAGAAGGGCGCGGACAAGACGGGCGCCAAGATCGGCGACTCCATGGCCAACGCCTTCGGGAAGATGATCACGGGGGCTGCGAGCGTGGGCGAGATCCTAGACGGGCTCTGGAAGTCCATGGCCAAGGGCGCGCTGGAGGCGATCGCAGCCAAGGCCAAGGGACGCGCCGGTGAATCGGCGGCCGAAGCAATCGAGGAAACGGCGCTCGGCATCGGCGCGGCTGCCTCGGGAAACGGGGCGGCGGCGGCGGGGCACTTCGCGTCGGCCGGCAAGCACCTCGCCGCGGCTACCGCCTGGTCGGCGCTGGCGGGGGGGATGGCCGCAGCCGCGGGGGCGGTGGGCGGCGGGGGAGGAGGAAGCACGACGGGCACACCCCAGTCCTCGCGCGATGCCGGGAGCGCCGTGGCCGAGCGGGCCGAGAGGCGCGGCCCCGAGATCCACATCTACGTGGATGGGATCGACCCCACCAACCCGCGTCACCAGAAGCTCACCCACGAGACGATGAAGGGGATCCGCGAGCGCTACGGCTCGGACGGAACCGTCACCTACGCGCCGCGGAGGACCGCATGAGGTGGATTCCGAAGGTGGTCTACAGGGATGGCGCCGCCACCCTCACCCTCTCGCTCCCGCAGCGCCTGTGGACGCC
>DATAAL010000181.1:0-4096 GCA_036260145.1 Longimicrobiaceae bacterium
GGCGCTCCTCTCCCCGGCGCGTCCCGCCCCGGCGCAGGAGCGCGGTACGGGGGAGACCCGCCCCACTCCGGTCTCCATCTCCGGCTCCGTGCTGGACGCCCGCACTACCCTCCCCCTCACCGGCGCCCGTGTCTCGCTGCGTCCCCTGGATTCCGGCGCGCTCCCGGTCCGGCAGCCCCGCGGCTCCGGACCCGCCGGGAGGCTGCTCTCGGCCGCGACCGACGGTGCGGGACGCTACACCCTCCCCGGCCTCCGGCCGGGGCGGTACCGGCTGGACGTCCACCTCCTGGGGTACCGACCCGCGACCATGGACGTGCAGCTCCGTGACGGCGCGCCCTTCGAGCTGTCGGTGGGGATGCAGGTGGAGCCCATCGTGCTGGAGCCGGTCCGCGTCACTGCCGACGAAGCGGAGTCGTACGGCCGGACCCGCTCGTACGCGCCGGGAGCCGGGTTCCGGGTGGCCGCGGAGCGCCTGCGCCAGCGCCGCTACCTGGAGAGCGACGTGCGGTCCATCTCCCACGCGGACGTGGAGGAGTCGGTGACGCTGGGCGAACCGGACCTGTTCCGCGCGCTGCAGCGGCTCCCGGGGGTGACCTCGCGCGACGACTACTCGGCCGAGGTGTGGACCCGTGGCGCCCGCTGGGACCACACCCAGGTGCTCTTCGACGGGGTTCCCCTCTTCAACCCGCTCCACGCGGCAGGGGGTTTCTCCGGCGTCAACCCGGACGCACTGGCCGGGGTGCTCTTCCTTCCGGGCGTCCAGCCCGTGGAGCACGCCTCGTCGGTAGCCGGCGTGGTGGATCTCCGCTCGCGCCCCGGAGGAGGACCGGGCCAGGTGAGGGCGCTCGCCGACGCGTCGCTGGTCAGCGCGCGCGTGGCGCTCGACCAGTCGGTGCTCGGAGGACGGGGATCGTGGATGCTCTCCGCGCGGCGCAGCCACGTGGACCTGCTGACGCGGGGGATCGACGCACTGCGCGACCGCTCCGTCCCGCGCGTCCCCTACGCCTTCTCCGACGTGGTGGGGCGCTTCGACCTCCACCTGGGCGAGGGGTGGAAGCTGGAGGCGAGCGGGCTGCGCGGATCGGACCGGCTGGACGGAACCGTGGACGAGGTGGTGGAGGCGAGCCGGGCGCGGTGGGGAAACCACGCCGGCAGGATCACCCTGGTGGCGCCGTTCCGGGGAGGCCGCGCGAGGCACACCGTAGGGGGGAGCCGGTTCGCGGCCCGCGCCGATGTCGACGGGCTTCCGCCGGAGCTCCTCCACCCCGCCTACGGGCGGCCCGTGAACCGTGAGGACACCTACCGCGCGCAGCCGCTCCGCAGCTCGGTCTCCTACTCCTACCTGGAGGGGGCGTGGGAGGCCGCGCCGGACTCCGCCGGCATCACCCGGTGGTCCGCGGGATACCGGCTGGTGTCGCAGGGCGCGGACTTCCGCATCGAGGGACTCTGGCCGTACCGCAGCGACCCGGCGGCGTTGACCTCCCGGCGGGACGTATCGTACGGGGTGGTGTGGGGCAACCGCGCCTGGACTCCCATCCCCGAGCTCCGGCTGGAAGCGGGAGTGCGCGCGGAGGTGGGCGGAGGGATCCGCGGCACCGGCCCGGCGCGGCTGGCGCCACGTCTTTCCGCGCGCTTCCAGGCGACGCCCGGGCTGGGGATCTCCGCCGCGCTGGGACGCGCCTTCCAGTACGCCCAGGCGATCGTCCCCACGGGACCGGGGATCAACCCGGTGGCGCTCTCCGGAATCCTCTGGGGAGTGGCGGACGACGAGTTCCCGGCGGCCCGTACCGATATCGTGACCGTCGGCGCGGAGCGCTGGCTGGGGGACGCCGTCCTCGCCTCGGCCACGCTGTACGGGCGGCACACGATCGGAGCCGCCCTCCCGGACCCTACCCCCGGCGCGCTGCGGGACCGACCGCTCTTCGTGCCGGGGGAGGGGCGAGCGCGCGGGATGGAGATCTCCCTCCGCAAGCTGGATGGACCGTGGACCGGCTCGCTGGCCTACTCCTACGCGAGCTCCCACCTGAAGGCGGAGGGCCGTCGCTACCGGGCGCCGTGGGGGCGGCACCACGCGCTCGACGCCACCTTCATGGGGCGCGTCACCCGCTCGTTGCGGGTGGGGGCCGCGTACACCACCACCAGCGGGACGGCGCGCACCCTGTACTTCGAGGGGTTCGCCCGCTGCGAGGAGGGCGGGGAGTGCGCCTGGCGCACCTACCCGACCGCCGGCCCCCCCTCGTCCCGCACCACCCCGGGCTACTCCAGCCTGGATCTCCTGGCGGACTGGAGCCGGTCCTTCGGGTCCTGGGGGGTGGGCGCCTACGTGCAGGTCCGGAACCTCTGGAACCGCGCGAACCCCGCCGCATACGTGAGCAACGACCTGATCGTCAGCTCGCCGTTCTGCGTCTACCAGCAGGCCGGGACGAGCTGGGAGTGCAGCAGGTGGTACGTGGACC
Organism: Longimicrobiaceae bacterium; assembly: GCA_036260145.1. GTDB lineage: Bacteria > Gemmatimonadota > Gemmatimonadetes > Longimicrobiales > Longimicrobiaceae > JAFAYN01. The sequence continues at coordinate 2,457 of DATAAL010000181.1, forward strand.
AGGCCGTCATGCAGCACACGGACCGCTGGCTCCCGGGGCTGCGCCGGGTACCGCTCCTGGGCCTCCGGATCACCTTCTAGACACGTGGATGTCGAGCGTCTGTACCGGGAGCACTCCCCCGCCCTCTTCCGGTTCCTGGTCCGCTTCACCGGTGACGCGGAAGCCGCCGCGGACGCGGTGCAGGAGACCTTCACCCGGCTGGTGGAGCGCCCCCCCCGGAGCGAGCAGGCCCGGAGCTGGCTCTTCCGGGTGGCCACGAACGTGGTGCGGGAGGCGGGGCGCACCCGGATCCGCCGTCTCCGGCTCCTGGAAGCGGTCCCGGGCGAGTCCCTCGTCGGTGACGGGCCGGACGACCCCGGCGTGGACTTCGACCGCCGGGAGCGTCGCCGGAAGGTGCAGGAGGCGCTCGCCCTCCTCTCTCCGCGCGACCGGATGGTGCTCCTGATGCGCGCGGAAGGCTTCTCCCACCGCGAGATCGCCGCAGCGGCGGGCACCACCACCGGCTCCGTGGGGACAATCCTCGCTCGGGCGCTGGAAAAGCTGGCAGACAGGCTCCCTCTGGACGAAGGAGGACCACCGTGATGGAATCCCACCTGCAGACCCATCCCGGGGGCGACGACCTCGTCCGCCTCCTGGACGGGGAGCTGGATCCGGGGGAGCACGAGCACCTCGACCTCCACCTCGGCTCCTGCCGGGCCTGCGCGCGTGAGATGGAGACGATCCGCCACCGCCGGGCGCGCCTGGAGGAGCTCCTCCGCGCGGTCGACGTCCAGCCGGACGCCGGGCTCCTCCCGCCGGCCTTCCGACCCGTGCGGCGCCCCCGGCCCGGGATGCGGAGCGCTCCGGTCGCAGTGCGCTGGGCGGCGGCGATCGCCGCGCTGCTCCTGGTCGGGGCGCTGGCGGGTCCGCTGCGCGCTACCGTCGCCGAGTGGCTCGCCCGGCGCTGGTCCCAGGTCAGCGGGTCGCTCGGCGGCGCGGAGAAGACCTCGCCCGTCCCACGGAACGCGCCTGCCATATCGGCCCCGGGATCCGGGGTCCGCCTCCTCCCCACGACCGGTGAGTTCGTCCTGGAGTTCGACGCACGCCAGGCTGGTGGGACGCTGACGGTGGCACGGGGAGACGGACCGCACGTCTCGGTGGAGGCGGTCGGGGAAGGCACCGCCGCCCCGATCCTGGTGCTCCCGCGCGGCGTCCACGTCCGCAACACCTCGCAGTCGACGGCGAGCTACCACCTTACCGTCCCCGCAGGGCTCGCCCGGGTGCGCGTCGTGATCGGGGGCCGGACCGAAGTCTCCCTGGCCGGTGGGATGCTCGGCTCCGGCGGGAAGGCCACCCTCGACCTGAGCCGCCCCGGGTCGTGACCGGGGCGGAGTAGCACCGGCTACCGCATCCCTCATCCTCTGGAACCGGCCACTCGCACCCGCGGGTGGCCGGTTCCTCTTTGCGCCCCGGCCACGGGGCGAGTCTCGCACTTTGCCCGCTCCGGCACAAAACACCAGAACCCGGGGCACCCCCAAAACATGGTATTAGATCATAAGTCCTTGCCATGAGTGAATTTACAATTATCCAAAAGCGCGGCATCCACCCTGCTTTTATCCAGGTGTCCGACCACGGCAGATCCGCCGAGGGGTGGAGACGCA
>DATAAL010000182.1:0-23704 GCA_036260145.1 Longimicrobiaceae bacterium
GGTGACCGCGGGGGAGGAATCGGTGCCCGCCGCCAGGACGCGGAACCCGCGCTCCCGGAGCCGGTCGCGGAGCCAGGCGGAGTCCTCCGCCGCCTCCGCGGCGATCCCGGAGTCCGCGAGCCGCGCCACGGCCGCGTCCAGGGCCCGGACCAGGTTGGACGACTGCGTGAAGGGGGTCCCGTCGCACGCCGCGTACAGCCCCAGGTCCAGGTAGCGCGGGAGCCGGTCCGACGGTACGATCTCGTGATGGTGGAACACCAGCGCGATCCCCGGGAACGACCCGATCCCCTTCCCGCTCACCCCCGTCGCCAGGTACACCCCCTCCAGCTCCACCGGGACGGTGCCCAGCGAGCTGATGCAGTCCACGCACAGCCGCACCCCGCGCGCCGCGCACGCCTCCCGGAGCATCTCCAGGTCGGTCAGCACCCCGCTGGACGTCTCGCAGTGGACCGCCCACAGCCAGCGGGCCCCGGGGTGTGCGTCCAGCGCCGCCTCCACCGCCCTGCGCGTGAAGACGCTCCCCCACTCCTGCCGCACCACCGCGAAGGCCAGCCCCCAGCGCGCGGCGTGGTCGGCCAGCCGCTCTCCGAACTCCCCGTGGCTCAGGACCAGCCCCGGCTCTCCCAGCAGGGAGAGCTGCGCCGCGACCGCCTCGTTGGCCAGGGTGCCGGAGCCCAGCATCACCTGCACCCGGCGCGCCCCGGTCAGGGCCGCCAGGGCGCTCCGGGTCCGGGCCAGGTCGTCGACGAAGGCGCCCCCGCGGTGGGAGACCGGGGGGGCCGCCATGGCGCGCCGCACCTCCGGAGCGATCTCCACCGGACCCGGGAGGAAGCTGACCGGGGCGCTCTCCGGCGGCCGCCGCTCGAAGGCCCTCCCTCGCTCCCGGAACGACTCCAGCGTCAGGTACATCGGCTGGTACAGCGCCTCGCCGGTGCCCACCAGCGGCCCGAAGGGGATGAAGCCGATGTGGCGGTACAGCCTGAGCTGGCGCACCGTCCCGGAGATGAGGGCCAGGTCGTACCCCTCCCCCAGGCAGTGCCGCGCCAGGCACTCCACCAGCCCGCGGAACACCACCCCCGTGCGGTGCTCGGGATCCACCGAGAGCAGGCGGATCTCGCACGGGGTGCGGCCGGGAGGGAGGTGCGCGTCCAGGTCGCGGAGCTTGTGGTCCAGGGAGAACGGCCGCCGACCGCGCACCGAGATCATCCCCAGCAGCGCGTCGCCCCGGAGGCACACCACGTAGGTGTTCTCCCCGTCGAAGCGGTCCACCAGGACACGGTCCCCGTTCGGCTCGTGCTGCGGGATCTCGTCGACGAACGTCCGGTAGTTGAGCCGGTGGATCTGCTCGAACTCGGAGGGCTCGGAGGCGATCTTGAACTGGAAGGGGAGGGTCAGGGTCATCGTGGAGCACGGTTCGGAGTGGGAGCCACGCCGCGGAGCTCGCGTACCGCCTCGGCGACGTTCTCCCGGTGGGCAAGGAGGAGGAGCACCGACACGGCCGCCACCGCGGTCACCCCGGCCGGGGAGTGGCCGAAGAGCCCGGCGAGCACCGGGAGAAACGAGAAGACCACCAGGCCGCTCGGCACCGCGCGCCGGGAGGCGGCGTAGAGGGCGGCGCACACCAGCAGCGCGGCGAGCGCGACGCGGAAGTCGATGGCGAGGAGGGCACCGAGCGCGGTGGAGGCTCCCTTCCCCCCCCGGAAGCGGAGCTGCACCGGGAAGACGTGCCCCAGCACCACGGCGAGCATCGCCAGCATCACCCCTGGCTGCCCGGTCCCCAGCGCGTTCGCGGCCCACACCGCGGCGGCCCCCTTGGCGCAGTCTCCCAGGAAGACCAGAGCGAACCCCTTCCTTCCCAGGACGCGGCCGACGTTCCTGGCCCCCACGCTCCCGCTCCCCTCCTCCCGCACGTCCTTCCCGGTCCGGAGTCGGACCAGGTAGTACCCGGTGCTGACGCACCCCAGGGCGTAGGCCAGCACGGCGGCCAGGGTCAGGGACGGAGGAGACATCGGTGTGGGGGCGCGGGAAGGGAGAAGGAACCCGGCGGACGGGGAACGGGCGTGTTACCGGACAGGCTCCGCCAACAGTAAACGGGCGGAGGCGGAGTACGCAAGCGGATTGTGTCTTCTGGAGCGTACAAGGGCACCTCCGCGTACGCGATTGCTACAGGCCGTTCAGACGATCTCGACGAGCCGCAGGTCGAAGGTGAGGTCCTCTCCCGCGAGCGGGTGGTTGGCATCCAGCACCACCGCGTCCTCCGACACGTCCGCCACCGTCACCACGAACTCCCGGCCCCCCTGGCTCATCTGGTACTGCTGGCCGACCGTGGGGTGGAGGTGCTCCGGGAACTGCCCGCGGTCCACCACCAGGACCAGGTCGCCCCGGCGCGGGCCGTACGCCTCGTCCGAGGGGATGGTGACCCGCTTCTCCTCTCCCGGGGCCATCCCGGCGACCGCCTCGTCGAAGCCGGGGATGACCTGCCCCGCGCCCAGGGTGAACTCCAGGGGCTCCCTCCCCCGGGAGCTGTCGAACACCTCGCCCCCGTCCAGGGTGCCGGTGTAGTGGACCCGGACCGTGTCTCCGGCCTTGGCCTGCGCCATGCTCCCCTCCGCTGGCATGAGTCGGCAAATCCCTCCTGCCAGGGAGGGGACTGCGGCACGATGCGTAAAAGGTAACCCCGCGGGTTTCACTCACACCAGCCACCGCACCGCCAGGTCGGCGATCCTGCGCGCCACCCCGCCGGAGAGCTTCGCCCTCAGGTAGGCGTCCGCGCCCCGCCGGATGGACTCCGTGTAGGTGGGGTACACGTGGATCATCCCCGAGAGGTCGGAGAGCCTGAGCCGGTGCCGCACCGCCAGGGTGGCCTCGTGGATGGACTCCCCCGCCCGCGCCCCCACGATGTGCGCCCCCACCAGCCTCCCGCGGGGGTCCGTCACCAGCTTGGTCAGCCCCTCCGCCTCCCCGTCGCAGAGCGCCCGGTCCAGTGTGGCGTGCGGATAGCGGTACACCCCCGCGCGCTCCCCCCACCGCTCCCGCGCCTCCGTCTCCGTGAGCCCCACCCGCGCCACCTCCGGCTCGGTGAAGGTGCACCAGGGCACCACCCGGTAGTCCACCCTGCGTCCTACCGGGAAGAGGGCGTTGGGGGCCACCAGCCGCCCGTGGTAGTCGGCGACGTGGGTGAAGCGGTACGGCCCCACCACGTCCCCCGCCGCCCACACGTTCCCCACCGAGGTGCGGAGCCGCTCGTCCACCCGGATCCCCCCCGGGGCGGTCTCCACCCCCAGCGCCTCCAGCCCCATCCCCTCCACGTTCGGCCTGCGGCCGGTGGCCACGAACACGGTCTCCGCCCGGACCTCCTCCCGTGACCCGCCCGCCCCCTCCAGCTCCACGACCCTCGCACCGCCTTCCCTCCGGACGGCCAGCGCGCGCGTCCCCAGGCGGAACCGCACCCCCTCCCGCTCCAGCGCCCTCCGGAGGAGCTCCGCCACCTCCGGGTCCTCCCGCTTCAGCGGCTGCGTCCCCGTGTCCACCACCGTGACCCGGCTCCCCAGCCGCGCGAAGGCCTGCCCGATCTCCACGCCGACCGGCCCCGCGCCCAGCACCAGCAGCGAGGCGGGGAGCCGCTCCAGCGTCCACACCGTCTCGTGCGTCTCGAACCCCGCCTCCTCCAGTCCGGGGACCGGGGGGACCGCCGTGCGCGACCCGGTGGCGACCACCCAGCGCCGGGAGCGCACCCGGCGCCCGTCCACCTCCACCTCCTCCGGCGACACGAAGTGCGCGTGCCCCCCGACGACCTCCACCCCCAGCCCCCGGAAGCGCTCCGGGGAGTCGTGCGGCTCGATGGCCGCGATGATCCGCCGGACGCGGGCCATCACCTCCCCGAAGTCCGCCTCCCCCTCCCCCGCCCGGATCCCGAACTCCCCCGCCCGCCGGAGCGCCGCCCGCACCGCCGCCGAGCGGATCAGGGCCTTGGAGGGGACGCACCCCGTCCACAGGCACTCCCCCCCCAGCCGGTGCCGCTCGATCAGGGCGGTGCGCGCCCCGATCCCCGCCGACACTGCCGAGGTCACCAGCCCCGCCGTCCCGCCGCCGATCACCGCCAGGTCGAAGCGCTCCACGCCCTCCTCCGCGTCCGGGGTGCCCACGCGGGCGGAACCGTTGCCGCGCCGCAGTTTACAACCCCGCCGTGGCATCCGCCCCCCGCGGGCTGTATGTATTATCTATACCGGGTGCGCGGCAACGGCGCACCCCGGACGACGTCCCGAGACCCTGGAGCGCGAGCCGTGAAGCTGAGACTACCGACCGCTGCCGAGCTGCAGGAGCGCGCCGAAACGGGGTGGGTGCGCCTCCGCGCGGCGTGGCGCGACCGGCAGGAGCGCAAGGTGCTGATCGCCTTCACCGCCCTGGGGCTGGCCTCGTGCAGCACCGGCGCGGTGGCCGCCGCCTGGACCCGCGCCTGCGTGGGCACCTGCCCCACCGCCGAGCAGATCGCCGACTTCGCCCCCCAGCAGGCCAGCCAGGTGCTGGACGCCCGGGGCGGGCTCCTCGGCCTCTTCTACCGGGAGCGGCGCACGCTGATCTCCATCCGCACCCTCCCCCGCCACGTCCCCATGGCCTTCGTGGCGATCGAGGACGCGCGCTTCTTCGAGCACGAGGGGGTGGACCCCATCCGGATGATCGCCGCGGTGCGCGACAACATCATCAAGGGGTGGGGCGGGCCCGGGGGGAGCACCATCACCATGCAGCTCGCCCGCAACCTCTTCCCGCAGCAGCTCCCCAGGGGCGAGAAGACCATCCGCCGCAAGGTGGCGGAGATCAAGCTGGCGCTGGACATGGAGCGCTCCTATCCCAAGGAGCGCATCCTGGAGATGTACCTCAATACCATCTACCTGGGTGCCGGCGCGTACGGGATCGAGGCCGCGGCCCGGACCTACTTCGGGAAGCCCGCCGCCCGGCTCAACTACGTGGAGGCGGCCACCCTGGCCGCCCTCCCCAAGGCCCCCTCGTACTACAACCCGCGGCGCAACCCCCGGGTGGCCCTCGCGCGCCGCAACCTGGTGCTCAGCTTCATGGAGCGCTCGGGGGTGATCACCGAGGCCCAGGCCGAGGCCGGGAAGCGCCAGCCGCTGGGGCTGGCCCCGCCCAGCGGCGCCATCCGCGCCCCGTACTTCGTGGAGCGGGTGCGGGAGGAGCTGGAGGACAAGTTCGGGGAGCTGCTCTACACGGGGGGCCTCCGGATCCACACCGGGATCGACCCGCGGCTCCAGCAGGCCGCCGAGCAGGGGCTGGAGGAGCACCTCCGGGAGATCGAGAACGGCAAGTACGGCCCGTACCCGCACGTCACCTACGAGCAGTACGTCCAGCGGCTGGGGGAGCAGGAGCCGACCTACACCCCGTACCTGCAGGGGCTGGTGGCGGTCCTGGAGCCGGGGACGGGGGTGGTGAAGGCGATGGTGGGGGGGCGCAACTTCGAGCACTCCCAGTTCGACCGCGCCACCCAGGCGCTCCGCCAGCCGGGGTCCGCCTTCAAGCCCTTCGTGTACGCGGCGGCGCTGGAGAAGGGGCGCTCCCCGCTGTACTCCGTCTCCGACGCCCCCTTCTCCCTGGCGATGTCGGACGGGTCGGTGTGGGCGCCCAAGAACTACGACGGCAAGTACGGCGGGCACACCACGTTGCGTGCCGGGCTCCGCAACTCCAAGAACATGGTGGCCATCCGCCTGGGGCGCGAGGTGGGGATCCAGGCGGTGCGGGGCGTGGCCGAGCGGACCGGGGTCGGGACCCGCATCCCCGGGTGGCCCTCGGTGTACATCGGCTCCGCCGGGGTGTACCCCATGGACATGATCGCCGCCTACGCCGCCTTCGCCAACGGCGGCTTCCGGGTGGAGCCCCGCTACGTGGTGCGGGTGGAGGACAACCGCGGGCGCCTGCTCTGGGAGCCGCCGGTGGACCTCGCCCGCGCCCTGGACCCGGCGGTGAGCTGGATCCTCACCGACATGCTGCGCGAGGTGGTGGACCGGGGGACGGGGTGGCCCGCCCGCGACCCCGCGGTGGGGAACCTGTCGTACGACATCCCCGCGGCGGGGAAGACGGGGACCACCAACGAGTCCACCGACGTGTGGTTCGTGGGGTACACCCCGGACCTCCTGGCGGGGGTCTGGGTGGGGCTCGACAGCCCGCGCACCATCATGCCCGGCGCCACCGGCGGGCTGATCGCGGTGCCGGTGTGGGCCCGGGTTATGCGTACCGCATATGCGGGGCGCAGGCCCCCGGCCGAGTGGCCGCGCCCGCCGGGCGTGGTGACGCGCCGCGTCAGCGGCGGCCGGGCGCTGACCCCGGACTGCCCGTGGGGCGGGGGGTACACCGACGTGTTCGCGGCCCGCTTCGCCCCGGCGCCCTCGTGCGAGCCCCCGGCCGTGCTCCCGGAGCGCCTCGTGGACCCGACGCCGCACCTCCCGGGGCGGCCCGTGTTCCCGGGGCAGCCGCGGGTGCCGACCCCCGCAGACATCATCGGCGGGGTCCCGTCGCCGCCGAAGCCATAGGAGAGAGGTAGCCGATGCCCGCACGCCCCGCGCCGGACGAGACCCTGGTGTTTGGAGAGGAGCCCAAGTCCGCCGGCCGGCGCAGGGTGGTGCGCAGGGTGCTCCTGGGCCTCCTGGCGCTGGCGGTGGTCGGGTTCGCCTGGCTCTGGTTCGCCCCGTGCGGCTTCGGGGGGTGCGCCCCCGTCTCCGAGCTGGAGAGCTTCCAGACGGAGGGCTCCGAGCTGCTGGACATCAACGGCCGCCCCTTCGCGACGCTCGCCAGCGCCGACCGGCGGGTGGTCCCGCTGGACTCCCTCCCCCTCTACCTCCCCCGGGCGTTCATCGCGGTGGAGGACCGTCGCTTCTACGAGCACGGCGGCGTGGACTGGAAGCGCGTCCTGGGCGCCCTGCGCAGCAACGTCAGGGCCCGGGGCGTCGCGGAGGGGGGGAGCACCATCAGCATGCAGCTCGCCCGCAACCTCTTCCCCGAGCACCTGCCGTACCGGGAGCGCTCCATCCGCCGCAAGCTGATGGAGATCCGCGTCGCCCGGCAGATCGAGCGCGCCTTCACCAAGGACAAGATCCTGGAGCTGTACCTCAACCACATCTACCTGGGGGAGGGGGCGTACGGGGTGGATGCGGCGGCGCGCGAGTACTTCGGCAAGCCGGCCTCCCGGCTCACCCTGGCCGAGGCGGCGGTCCTGGGCGGGCTCCCCAAGGCGCCCTCCCAGATCAACCCCCGCGAGAACCGCCGGGCCGCGCGGGAGCGCCGCGACCTGGTGCTCCGGGAGATGGCGAAGGCGGGGTTCATCACCCCCGAGGAGGCCGAGGAAACGGTGGCGAGGCCGATCCGCCTGGCCCGGCGGGCGGGGACCGGGAGGGCCGAGCGGGGAGCGTACTTCAAGGCGCAGGTGCGCCGCGAGCTGGCGGAGCGCGCCGGGGAGCGGGTGTACACCACCGGGCTGCGGGTGTACACCACCTACGACCCCCGCGCCCAGCGCGCCGCCGAGGAGGAGCTGGCGCGGCAGCTCGACGCCGTGGAGGCCGGGCAGTTCGGGGCGTACCGGCACCCCACCTACCCCGAGAACCGGGGGGAGAACGAGGAGGGCACCACTCCCTACCTCCAGGGGGCGGTGATCGTGATGGAGGCGCGTACCGGGGAGGTGCGGGCGCTGGTGGGGGGGCGCGACTACGAGGACTCCAAGTTCGACCGGGCCACGCAGGCGGTGCGCCAGCCGGGCTCGGCGTTCAAGCCCTTCGTGTACCTGGCCGCGCTGCAGCGGGGGATGGCGCCCACCTATCGACTGGAGGATGCCCCGCTGCGGATCACCATGGCCGGCGGGGAGGTGTGGGAGCCCAGGAACTACACCGGCCGCTACGACGGACCGCTGACGCTGCGCGAGGCGCTGACCCGCTCCAAGAACACGGTGACGGTGCGGCTGGCGCAGGAGGTGGGGATGGAGCCGGTGATCGAGACCGCGCGTGAGCTGGGGATCGACTCCCCCATCTCCGGCAACCTCGCCACCGCGCTCGGCGCCTCCGAGGTGCGCCCCCTCGAGCTGACCCGGGCGTACGCCCCCCTCGCCAACCTGGGAGAGGCGGTGGAGTCACGCTTCATCCGCCGCGTGGAGACCCGCGACGGGGACGTGCTGTGGGAGGCCGAGGAGGTGAGCGGGGACGAGGTGGTGGACCCGGCCGCCGCCTTCGTCCTGACCACCATGCTCCAGGACGTGGTGAACCGGGGGACGGGGTCTCCCGCCCGTGCCGCCGGGTACCGCGGCCCCGCGGCGGGGAAGACGGGGACCACCAACGGGGCCACGGACGTCTGGTTCGTGGGGTACACCCCGGAGCTGGTGGGGGTGGTGTGGATGGGGCTCGACCAGCCGAGGACCATCGTCCGCGGCGCCTCCGGCGGGACCATCGCCGCCCCGGTCTGGGGGCGGATCATGCAGCGGATCTATGCCGGGCGCCCGACGCCGGGGTCCTGGAGCCCCCCGTCCGGGGTGGTCACCGAGCAGGTGGACCGGGTCACCGGGCTGGCGGTGGACGCCTCGTGCCCCGCCCAGGGCCCCACCTACACCGAGTACTTCGTGAACTCCGTCCCGGCGCGGCAGGTGTGCATCCCCGCCCCCGCGTATCCCTCGCTCGCCGGGGGCGACTCCCTGTGGGTGGACGAGGAGTGGGACATGGAGGCCGACACCTCGCTGGGCGGCGAGGTGGCCCCGGGGATCGACTGGCCGGAGCTGGAGGAGCGGCGCCGGAGGGAGCGGGAGCGGACCACCGACGACGGAGAGCCCCTCCCCCCCGGGACGCCTCCCGGCACCGTGAACCCCACGAACCCGTCCGCGCCCCGCCCGGCGCCGTCGCGGCGCCCGCCCTCCACGCGCGAGGCCCGGCCGCCCGTGGCGGACACCTCCGCGCGTCCGGTGCCCCCGCCGGAGGAAGAGGAGGAGCCTCCGCGGACGGTGGGGACCCCGGTACGCCCCGGACAGCGCGCCACGCCCCCCGACACCGCCCGGCGGCCGTAGCCGCGCCGGCGGACGCCCACGCCCGCGGAGGAGGGAACTCTTTGCTTCTCCGGGGGTTGCATTTTGTGACGCCGGTGCGCCCGGCGCACTCTCGGACACTCACGGAAGGGATGCTCTTGTTGAAGTGGAGGACCCGGGCGGCAGTGCTTGCCCTTTCGTTGGCGGCCCTTCCGGCCCTCGCCGCGGCCCAGCAGCGGCCGGTGCCGCAGCGCGCCTCGCAGCCGTCCACCCTGGCCCCCTCGCGCTCCGCGGTTACGCCGGAGACGCAGGCCATGTACACCGAGCTGATGCAGATCGGCCAGCGGCTCCAGGCGGCGCAGGCCCGGGCCATGCAGGACCCCCAGCTCCGCGCCGCGTACGAGTTGCTGGGGAGGGACATGAAGGCGGCGATCGAGAGGGCCGACCCGAGCCTGGTGGGGGTGGAGGCGCGCGCCCGCGCCATGGAGGCCGAGGCCCGGAGGGCGCAGCAGGCCGGGGACCAGGCGAAGCTCGCCCGGCTGATGCAGGATGCCCAGCAGATCCAGGTGAAGCTGATGAGCGCGCAGCAGCGCGCGATCCGGGAGCAGCCCGCCCTGGCGAACCGGGCCCGGAGCTTCGAGGACCAGCTCCGCCGCAAGATGATCGAGGTGGAGCCGCAGACCATGGCGCTCCTGGAGCGCGGCAAGGTCCTGCAGGCGAGGCTGGTCCAGGTGGCGCAGGCGCAGCAGCGGACCGGAGCCCCGCGGCAGTAGCCGCCGCGCCGGCTCCGGGGGCTACGCGATCCCGGTCAGGACCTCCTCCACCACGCCCAGCGCCGCGTCCGCCTGCTCCCCGGTGATCACGAAGGGCGGGGAGAGGGAGAGGACGTTGCCGTGGATCCCCCCGCCCAGGAGGATCACCCCGCGGCGGAGCGCCTCCGTCATCACCCGGCCCACCAGCTCCGGCGCGGGTGTGCGCGTCTCCCGGTCGCGCACCAGCTCCACCCCGATCATCATCCCCACCCCCCGCACCTCGCCCACCCGGGGGTGTCCGCGGGTCGCCTCCTCCAGCCGCGCCCGGATCCGCCCGCCCAGCTCCGCGGAGCGCTCCACCAGGCGCTCCTCCTCCAGCACGGCGATGGAGGCCAGCGCCGCGGCGCACCCCACGGGGTTCCCCAGGAAGGTGGAGGTGTGGATGGCCTCTCCGGTGGAGCGCGGCCACCGCCCCATGGCCTCCTCGGTGCCGATGCACGCGGCGAAGGGGAGCCCGCCGGTGAGCGCCTTCCCCACCACCAGGAGGTCGGGGACCACGCTCCGGTGCTCGCAGGCGAACCACCGCCCCGTCCGTCCGAACCCGGTGTAGACCTCGTCCAGGATCAGCAGGAGCCCCCGCTCGTCGCAGATGCGCCGCAGTCCGGGGAGGAAGGCGTCCGGCGGGACCACGTCGCCCCCGCGCCCCTGCACCGGCTCCACCAGGATGGCGCCGATCCCCTCGGAGGCGGTCCCCGGGGTGTCCAGCAGGTGCTCCACCCAGCGCAGCGTGGCCGCGCCCACCTCCTCCGGGTCGCGCCCGAAGGGGGAGCGGTAGGGGTACGGGTACGGGGCGAACACGGCCAGGTTGCCGAGCTGGTTGGCGAAGGGGCCGCGGAAGTCCTCCCGCGCGGAGACGGAGAGCGCCCCGTAGGTAAGCCCGTGGTACCCGCCGTGGAATGCGAGGACGCGCGGCTTCCCGGTGGCGATCGCGGCGGTCTTGAGGGCGGCCTCCACGGCCTCGCCGCCGGAGCTCGCCAGGATGGTGCGCTTCAGGGCGCCGGGGGTGATCTCCGCCAGCTTGCGGAGGAGGGCGGTCTTGATCTCCGGGGGGTGCACGTCGCCCATCCCGTGCAGCAGGCGCCCGGCCTGCCGGGAGACGGCCTCCACCACCCGGGGGTGGGCGTGCCCCGTGCCCGCCACGGCGAAGGCGGCGGTGAGGTCCACGTACACGTTGCCGTCCGCGTCGCGGACGTTGGCGCCGCGCGCCTCGGCCCAGAACACGGGGAAGTCCTCGGCCAGGTAGGTGACGTTGGGCGACTCGTACTCCGCCAGCTCGGCGGCCAGGGCGCGGGAGCGCGGGCCGGGGGGCAGGGTGACGATCTCCGGGAGAAGGGTGCCGAGAGCGGTCGTGTCCTCGCTGTCCTCCAATCGCTCCTCACTCTCCGAATAGTTCACGTAGCAGCTCCTCGCGCTCCATGCCCAGGTGTTTGTGACCCGGCACGGTCACGTGTCCGCCCGGTGGAAAGTCGGATATGACTTCCGGTCTGCCGGGTCACCTGGTACCCGAACCTGCGTAGCTGCTGCGCCAGGGCGCGGCCATCCAGGTCGCGGGGCAGCCTCATGCTGCGATAACCTCTTCGTGAACGAAGTGCAGCCGGATCATCGCCGGCCGCGAATCGTCGTCGAAGTGGCAGCGCACGGCGTCGCGGACTGCGTCGTGCAGCTCGGCGCGTGTGTCCGCTTCCGTGAAGATGGATTCCCCGAGAGCGCGGGCGGTGAAGCCTCCCTCGGGAGCCTCCTCGACCAGAAAGATGATCTCGTTCATTGGATTCTCCGTGCGCCGCGACGTTCATGGCCGGCGGCCCCGCCGGCCCGCCGAATGATCGCAGGCGCGGGGCCGGGGAGCAACCGGAGCCGGCCCGCCCCTTGCGCGTCCCGGCGGGCATGAGGGCTCCTCCCCGCCCGCCTGGGCGGTCCTGCGCGAGCCGGTGGTGGACGACGTGGTCGGCGGCTTCCGCATCCCTGGAGGTGCCGGCACTCGGGAGCAGAGCCCAAAAGCCAAGGCGGGAAGGACAAAGCGATACATTAGAACATCTGCGGCTCGAGGCAAAAAGAAAACTTGCGGAGAGACCGCGCAGGCGGGACTAACAAACGGCTGAACGAGTCTCCTCGCAAGACATCAGTACAAACTCGAATCTCAGATATGCCGAACACCCGCGATCGCACGAACCGCAGGTGTTCGGTCGTCACATCTGGCGCTACCGCAGAGCTATGGTTGCCGCTTGCGCTGCGGCGGGAGCCAAATCTCTACAGCCTGCACCTCCCCGACTCCCGGAACTATCCGCCGCTCCGCTCTCCTAAGATCGTTCACGACTCGCTGAGCCCAAGGGAGTTCCTTGCGTACCTGCCCGGGCGGTAAGGGCTGGGGCCTTACGCGCAGCATCTCACTCGCGGATGCGGTGTCGCCGCCAACGCTCCGCGCGCTAATGAGTCCAAGAACAACACTTGATAGCTGCTTCCCATCAGCAGCGTCGGCACGAAGCAGGACTACATCCTGCGGCGTCATACCGGCGCGACGCAGGATAACCGCGGGCGCGTCGTCGTGAGGTGTCTTCTCGACAAGCACCACGGTGACAGGTACCCGGGTCGGCCGAGTGCTGTGCTGTGCTTGCAGGGTGCTTTCAGCGCTGATTACCGGCAGCAGAAGAAGCTGGATGACGAAGAGGGCGATCTGTCGCATAGGTTGTTCTCTGGCAAAAGTATGGTTGTCAGCTATCGGACGGGAGCGGTGAGGGAAGGTATCATCCGCAGATAGTGGCCCATCCTTCCCAATACGTGGTCCACCCGCCGCCATCGTTGACCTCGATGATGACCCACTCCCAGTGACAGTTCCAAGAACTCCCATTAGGTGACGTCCCGTCACTGCTCCCGCTACTACACTTCTGCTCTCCACCACTTGAACTATACGGATCGTAAGTTGTGTAGAAGTAAGTATTCTCTTCGTCGCACTTATAGTTGGGGTTCTCTTCTATGGGCCCGTTGTAGAGCTTACCGTAGAAGTAGCCTGACCAGAATCGCATGTACGAATTCCTGATGATGTAGTTACCATCGCAGGCCAACAAAACATTGTTGCCGGCAGGGGCGAAGTACTTCTTGTCGTACGAGTATGCATGCTTATTAAATTCATAGAGCGCCGTTGGATACGGACTCGTGGTGCTGACGTGTCGAATGAAAGTGAACGGACCTCTGAATTCGAGATCGATGTTTTCACCAGTTATTGGATGCTGCATCCGGAGTTGGGCGTTCTTGTAGATGAGCTGGTCATTCGGACACACCCGGGTTTTCCCGTCGCCATCTGTTGGTTGTGGAGTCTGATCCGCCGCATAGAACTCGACGTAGACTCCTTGGGTGGGCGTCATTGTTTCCCAGTAGTCACTCTCGTCGCCCATCGTTGACCAGACACGCGACGGTCCTACTGGACGTAGAGTCTGGTGCTCGTTTTCGACTTGCATTTCTGGATCGATTGGGCCTGTTTGATCGTCGCACGCGAAGATGCCCAGGACAGACAGGGTAGCCAACAAGCTTGCGAATGCCCTCACTGCACGTTGGGAAGTCATACCATACTCCTACTTTTAGGTAGAATTGTCCTGAAATACTCGGCAAAAAGTACCGAGATACCCAGCTCATCCGGACCGAACCAACTACTGGCGGTGGAGCCTGCGTCTTATCTCTTCACGACGGGCGATCCAATGCTGTTCCTGGCGCGATACCTCTTCCTGCCAGCGTTGCTCTAATACGGCGTCAGAGAGGCCTGTTTGCTCTTGCTGGGTGCGCAGCCAAAAGGGTTTTCTCAAATCCCGAATCTCGAAACGGAGGCTGTCGGCTTTACGATTGGCGGCATCTGAAACCAGAGACAGGAGCATCAATAACTCTTCTGAGATAGCCCAATCCTTGTCCTCAGCCTGGTCTGTGATCTCATCCGCGTGTTTCTGCGCCTCAGCTTCGGATTCGATTAGTCGAAGGGCTTGGTAAACTTCATCACGAGTGAAGGGGAAGGCCCCATCGCTCTCGCTGACCATGAGTGTGCCTCGTGTTGGGCTCGTTGCTAACGGCGCCTCCACCCTACAGGCACCAAGCACTGCTACGATGAAACAGCACCGTAGCAGTCGGTTGGCTTCCGTGCCTATTCTGACCATTTTGTTGCACATCATTTTACCCATATCTGTCGCATCATAAGCTTCCGGTTGGTGGCTGTAAAGGGGCGTGTAGAGCACGCAGTAAACGTGCTAGAACATAGCGGGAGAGCGCACTGAGGCATGCCGCCGAGTCTACCAGTGGGCTGAGGCAGGCTCCATGATTAAGCTTGCGGCCTATTTCGCGGAGGCCGCGGCCATGGCAGACCCGGAAAGCCCCGCCCGAACAAACGAGGCCGCACGCCTCTGCCGCCGCGCCGCCCTGGATCGTAGAGCCTCGGTCTGGTACGAGCGAGCCTTCAAACTCGCTGTCCGGACCCAAAACCGCAGAGAGGTCATCTGGGCTCTGCTTGGCTACGGCTCGCTTCTCTACGGCTTGGGCCACCTAACCCGGGCACGGCCTTACTTTGAAACGGTTGCGCGGCGGGCGGCCCGGACCGGCCGTCGCCGGTCTGCAGCAGAAGCGCACCACGATCTGATCTTGCTCTGTCTGGACCTCCACGATTTCAGACAGGCCGAAGAGCATGCCCGGCTCTCCGAGAGCCTGTATCCGCGTCAACATTCCAGAATTCCCCATTTGGTGCACGACTGTGCGGTCCTCCTTATTCGGGAGGGATACCACTCGACCGCCCTGTCGTTGCTAGGAAAGCTGCCAGGATACTTCCCGCGTCCGGAAGAGGCGGTCCTGGTTTGGTCCACGCTCGCCCGAGCCGCAGCCGGCGCCGGGCAGGTTGATCAGTTCCGCGAGGCTGAGCAGAAGGCGCTGGAACTTGTTGGATTTTATGAGGAGCACGGAGCTGCCACGTTCGTAAATCTCGCTGAGGGTGCCTGGCTACAGGGACAAGACGGGAAGGCCGGGCAGTACGCAGAGCTTGCGATAGATGTGGCCCGGCGCCGAAAGGATCGTGGACAAGCGCGGCTTGCGCGAGAGCTGGTGGGGCGAATTGCGAGAAAGGAGCCGGTACCCGAAGAAGTACCGGCTCCCACACAGATTAGGACGCTCGCGCGCCGTCTCACAGCGAGGCTTCGAATTTGGAAGGGCTCAAGCAGCCCGGAGGCTCCTGTCGGCGGAAATTCTCCGGCGTCTGTTGTATCCTCAGTGCCCTGAGCCGAACCCGCTCCCATTCCGAAGGCTTGTGCTATCCGAGGCTGTGATGCTGCTCGTGCTGTCGCTTCCTTCACGGTGGCCTGAGCCAAAGCCGGAGCCGTTGGCGAGGTATCCCTCCTCCGGAGCAGTAACTGGTGAGGAGGAGTCGCTACAAGCGTAGAGCGTCACGCCCAGGATGCCGACCGACAGGAGTCTGCGCAGGGTCTTCATAGTTCCTCTGCTGGGAAGGGGTTGGGGAAGGTATCCGCTTAATAAACGTAATCCGTCCCGCCCCAAATCCGCCATGAATCACCACAGAGATCTTCTAGGAGAAAACACCCCCCTTACCCCGGTATTGGTTGACGGTTGACGGATGGAAAGAAAACGTGCCTTCGTACCTTCGGGATGCAGGGGACGTCAGCTATCCGCCGGAGCTCCTCCACCTCGGCGGAAATTCGTCCATTCAAAGTGCCATAGCAGGTGAACGCTCATCCCACCCGAAAAACGCGCTCAGCCGAGCCACCGAGACGGGCGTGGGCTTGGTTGTCCTTGTCTCCCAACCACATAGGGACGACTCGTCTAAGCCGCTTCTCCTCGAAAGCTCGCTTCGTGTGAGCCCCATCGACTTCCGGGCATAGACCAGCCGCTCCCCGAACGTGGCAGGTTCGGGCAGCGGGTTATAGCCGAGGAAGCGGATGATAGCCGGGTAGTACTGAGTCTCCGGTTCGGTATGGTGAAGCTCCCAGTTCTTGATGGTCAGGTCGTTCACACCGATCAACTCACCCACCTCGCGCTGAAGCAAGCCCAAGTCAAGTCGGCGCTTCCGGATGTGGTCTCCCACTGTATCGAGTGTCCGCGGGTACTTTGGGTGAGGAGTGGGACACTTCAACACCACCCTACAAAAAGGCCACGCAGGGATGCCGGTTCGCTGCTGGTGGTGTGCACCTGGGTGACGCACCGGCGGCCGGACCTGTGGGCCGACCCGGAGCGGTTCGATCCCGGGCGCTTCCTGGAGGGGGAGGGCCGCGCGATCGTGCCGTTCTCGTACTACCCGTTCGGCGCGGGGGCGCGGCAGTGCATCGGCAGCCACTTCGCGCTGATGGAGGCGCAGGTGGTGCTCGCGACGCTCGCCGGGCGCTTCCTGCTGGAGCCGGTGTCCGGCGAGGAGGTTTTGCCGAACCCGACTTTCACGCTCCGCCCCGGGAGGGCGATTCTCGCGCGGGTGGAGCGGCGGTGAGGTGGTTCGTCTATTATGTTGCAGGCGTTGGTGCCCTGTGCTGTGGGAGCGCGGATCTCTGGAAGGAGGGTGCTGAGTTCAGACCTCTCCGTATGCGTACTTTGTAGTCTCCTCAATGGTTCGGATCTCGGCAGATGCAAGATCAAACAGCTCGTAAACTCGCTTATTTAGATCCGTCTCCAAGCTCACGATCTCAGCCGTCAAGAGATTGTGCTCGTCTCGCTGCTCATTCAGCCACTCTGCCCAATCGTCACGTTCTCTCAGGGGGATCTCCTGCCGGAGCGCCTTCTTGACTTCTGCCCGGAAACCAGAGAAATCTAGACCCCACCATCCAGCCAGTGCACGGTTTAGTTCTCTCCTCTGTGGATTGAGATCCTGAGCGATCCGCCGCCGCACTTTCTGATGCAGATCGTATCGAGCACGAGATCGCTTGGTGATCTCCGTTGCGAGAGAACCAATGTCCTCTCGATCAATCGAAGGTGCTTCCGGGATTGGTAGACGCGAGAGAAATTGAGGGAAAAGACGGTATTGCCAGAGTCCGCCGCGTAGACGCAATGGTTGGCAAAGCTGCATAATGCTAAACCAGGCACAACGACTTTGAAGTACTCCCAATAGGAAAGGATTATCTGTAGGCGAGAAGTAGCAGGTATTGTTGCTATAGATCTCTGGATCACCCCAGGAAAACCGAGGCAACTTAGCGATATCAGGCCAAAAAATCTTGGTCTGGTCGAACGCATCATAGTAGTCACATGCTCGAAGTTCCCACCAAAATTGCCCTTTATCGGTACGGGCACGAGCAGCTTCGGCAAAGCGACTCAGATGATCCGCGATCGCAGGATATCGCTCATGAAGGCGGGTCCAGGCTCTTTCCTCATCTTTAGCAATACGAAAAGTCCGACGAGTCCAGGTATTCGGAATAACAATCAACCATCGACCTTCATCCTCCTGATACCAGGGGCGAAGATCTTCACCGCGTAGCACTTTTTTAATCAGCTCTCCACTCGATGGATCTATTGATACTAACCGATTTCGGACTTCATCATCAACAATAAACGCTTCATTTAGACCGGTTAAAAGCCCGCGATACATACGCCCATTCACCGCCTCCTCTAACGTTGTGCTGGATTGTAAGATCTTCGTAAAGATCTGCGTACGGATGGCCGGCTGAAATGTCCATTCTGGCTGAACCAAGCAATCAGGATCACAGTCGAATCCAAGCTCTTGAAGAGCGAGATGAAGCGACTCTGGTACTTGGTCCTCGATGAATAGGCTCCGGAACGGCGCTCCCGTAGTTCCTCGGCGAAGCACAATAATAGATGGTCGCACCATCTCAGCCCCTTCGAACGGCTGATTCTCGCCGAAGTCGATGATGCTCTCGATCTGTGCTCGTATTAGGAGTGTCTTTCGGAACTCCGCTGCGAAATTGGCGCGAGCAAAGGTGCCTGAAGAGATGTAGGCTAGTCGACCACTTTCACAGAGCACATCCAGACCCAACTCGTAGAAATAAAGATAAAGGTCTGCGGCCCCGTGAAATGATTCGTACCGCGTCTTTAGGAAGGGTTTTAGTGGCGCAAGCTTCTCCTGACGGACATACGGTGGGTTCCCGATCACCGCGTCAAAGCCAGGATTCTCCTTCCATCTCGCATGCTCCAGGTCGATGAAGACCTCGGGGAACTCCAGCTCCCAGTGGAAGAAGTACTGCTCCCCGGCGGTCTGTCGCGCCGCATCCATGGCCTTGTAGTGGTACTGCTTCAGCTTGGTCGGCTTCCCCTTCGCTGCGTCGAGGACCTGATCGGTGTAGAGCTTGACCATCAGCTCCGCCCGCTCGTTTCCGAAGTGCCGCGAGAGCCACAGGTCGAGCAGGTGCTTGTATGGTGCGATCGTCTCCTCGTAGTGGTGGAACCGGTCGCTGCTGCGGGCCACCTCCTCGAACGTGGCGTCCGTGAGAGCGGCTACCTCCCGCATATCCCGGGTGGCGAGCAGCAGTCCGGCGAACGGACCCCCGAACACCTCGAACTGCGGCGTGTCTCCGGATTCCAGGTCGCGCCGGAGGTCCTCCACCCAGGTTCCGACGAGTGAATTGCCCGTCCGCAGGTGGTGGTCCAGAAACGAGAGCGGCGCACCCACGGTGAACGAGTCCAGCCACAGCGACAGCTTCGCCAGCTCCGTCGCCATGGGGTTCAGGTCCACCCCGTAGATGCACTGCTTCATCACCATCCGCTTCAGCAGGTGGGTGTCCTTCAGGCTCTCCGGGTCGATCTCGATCTTCTGAGCCTTCAGACTCTCCACGATCTGCGCGCGGATCTCCGCGATGCGCCCGAGCACCGGGTTGGCGGGGTACTCGTTCAGCACCACCATGAGCTGCTCCGTCAGCCAGTCGGTGGTGTGCACCAGGAAGTGCCCGCTCCCCATGGCCGGATCGCAGATGCGGATCCCCAGGAGCGCATCCACCGCGTCCTCCCCGAGCGACTCCACCTCCTTTCCCAGCCGCACCTTCGCGTCGTGGCTCCGGCTGCGGAGGATGCGGCCCCGCTTCTCCTCGATCTGGTCCATCAGCCCGCGGAACCTCGACACCCGCTCCGCCAGCACCGGCCCCACCGTCTCCGCGACGATGTACTCCACGATGTAGTGCGGCGTGTAGTAGGAGCCCGTGGCCTTCCGCTCCCCTTTGTCGTTCACCAGGAACGGCACCCCGCTCTCGTCCAGCCGCAGCCGGAACTCCAGCAGCCCCTCGTAGAGCGAGCCGAGCTGCTCCACGTTCAGCGCCTTGTAGTCGATGAACTCCTTGCCGCCGGCCCGCGCCAGCAGGTCCAGCGCCGGGGCGAGGTGCTTGTCACCGATGCGGTGCTCGCGCAGGAAGCGGTTGCGCGGCGCGTCCGCGCGGAAGAGGCCGCCGTTGTAACGCGGCACCCCGACCTCGGGGTCCCCCCGGTCCACGATGTCGAACAGCGCGGCCAGGTCGTTCCACCAGTTGGTCGAGCGGGTGCTGAACGGGTCTCCCCGATCGATCCACTCCGCGATGTTCCGCTTGATCCGGTTGAGGCTGTAGCGCGCGTAACCCCGCTCGTGAACCGGCAGGAGCTCGCGCGCCTCCGCGTGCAGCAGGAAGAGCAGGCGGTACAGGAGCCGGAGCGTCCCCTCGTAGATCTCCCGCAGCGACTCGTCGGTCTCCGTCTCGACGCCGTTCTCCCGCCGCCACGCCACGAGCCCGCGCGCCAGGTGGGGGAAGATCTGGTCGAACACCAGGTCCTTGAGCCGGCGCTCCAGCTCCCGAGCGTACGAGACGGTGCCCTCCAGCACCGCCTGGACGAAGCTCTGGCCGGTCGCCGGGTCTGCCCTGAACGCCGCCGCCCGGAAGAACAGGTAGAAGTAGCGGAACGCATCCTCGTCGCCCTCCTGGATGATCCGCTCCAGGTCCACCGCGTAGTAGGTATCCACCCGGGAGCGCGCCCGCCCCGAGTACAGGCGCCACTCCTTGCCGTTGGTCAGGATCCCCCACTGCACCCCCGTCTCGAACAGGTACGAGACGATCTGGAACGAGGGATTCGTCTGCGTGATGTCGCGCACCTCCTTGCGGACCTCCCGGTCCAGCGGACGATCCCAGTACTTGGCCTCCGCGATCGCCGCCGCCTGGTCGTAGAATGCACCCTCGTCCTTGATCCGTCCGCCCGCGACACGCTTCCGCTCCTCGTCGGTGAAGAGCGCGTAGTCCGGGCGCTTGGTCTGCCCCGCCATCCCCGTGACGGGTGTCTGCACCTCGTACGACCACCCCAGCACGTCCCGGAGGATCGGCTTGACCCATTCCTCTTCGAGCTGCGCCTCGCTCATCCCCTCAAGCCGGTCCCTCTCCTTCGCGTAAAGGCTGCGCAGGACGGCGGACGGAGCCGAGACGTCCTCCTTCCACTCCCGGAGCCCCGGGAGGCGGTCGGTCAGGTAGTGGTCCGAAAAGAGGGAGCGGTTGTCGAACGGCAGCGCAGGAGATACGTGCTCGGCGCGTGCGGGAGCGGGAGGGTTCACGGATATGCCGGTGGATGTGGGAGGTTCACCAGGTACCAGGTAAAGCGCCTCGACCGTTGCCGGGTGGCTGGGGAGCACGGCAGCTAATCGCTTACCTGGATGTTGCACACGGAAGCTGGAGCGCGTCAACCGGGTTCCGGGGCTCCGGAACCCGAGCGATCATTCACGCGACACGAATCGCCTCTCGATCCACGATCGGGCGCAGGCGGGCCCGGAGGCCGCCGGGAGTAGCGAGATCCACCCGTGTACCCAGCAGGTCCTCCAGGTAGAGCTTGAGGTCCATGTAGCGGTCGAACGAGGGTGGTCCCCCGAAGTCGGCGAGTACGTCCACGTCGCTCTCCGGCCCCGCTTCGCCCCGCGCCACCGAGCCGAAGATCGATAGCGAGCGCACTCCGAAGCGCTCCAGATCGGCGCGGTGGGCGCGGAGGGTCTCCAGCACTTCCTCTCTGTTCATCCCGCTCCCCGGTTGATTCCACTGGTGCTCGGTCACCCGGAGCGACGTGACCGCTGGCTGGTGGGCCGTCAGGCGGTGCAGCGGGTGTGCCCTCCCCGTGTTCCACCGGCCTGCCGTATGATCGCAGGCGCGGGGCCGGGGAGTTACCGGAGCCGGCCCGCCCCCTGCGCGGGTGGAGCGGCGGCTGAGGTGGTCCATCTTCAGCCTACGAGCACTGGTGGGAGCGCGGGTCGGGGCGGAGGGTCTTTCGTCGGTCGCGCCTACTGGTCAACCATCCTCCGGCGGAATGAGCGGCTCCAGCGCAGCGATGAGCGGCGGTATTTCATCCCGCACGACTCCCCACAGGATATCGAGGTCCAGGTTCTGGTAGTCGTGTACCAGACGGTGACGCATCCCCACGATCCGACGCCACGGGATCTGACCGTGTGCTTGACGCGTCTTCTCCGATACGCGGCTTGCAGCCTCCCCTACCAGTTCTACCGCCTTCGCCAGCGCAAGCTGGTCACGCTTGCTGACCGCGAGCTGCTCACGGGTGAGTCCTTCCGCAACCTCGTGTACGTCCCGCGCGGCAAGGAGCATCTGAAGGAGGTATGCGTCGTCAGGCAACATAGACCGGGCGCGCGGTACCGAGGATGTGCTTCCGCACGATGTAGTTCGGGTTCGTCTCCACGAGGTCGCGCTTCACCAGGTCCACGTCGCGCCCGAACAACTCCCGCAGTTCGTCCTCCATGTCCAGCCAGTCGGAAAGGCCCGGCCGCACCCCGTCTTCGAAGGTCACCAGCACGTCGATGTCGCTGTCGGGTCGGAAGTCGTCCCGCAGCACGGAGCCGAAGAGCGAGAACTCCCTGACCTTCCATCTACGGCAGAACTCCGCGATCCGCTCGCGGGGAATCTCCACGTTCATCAGTGTGCCTCCTGCACGGGGTTGGAGACCCACTTCGTCAGCAGGTAGCGGTCGTGGTCCTCGAATCCCAGCGTCCGGTAGAACGCCTGGGCGCCCGTGTTCTTCCGCTCCACCTCCAGGTGCAGCGCCCGCACCCCCCGCGCGCGGCACACCTCCTCCGCCTTCCGGATCGCCCCGCGCCCCAGCCCGCCGCCGCGGTGCTCCTCGCGGATGTAGATCTCGTCCAGGAAGGCGTCCCGGCCGCGGAACTCCAGGCTGAACCCGAAGGCAAGCACGAAGTACCCGGCCATGGCCCCTCCCCGGCGGATCAGCCACACCTCCCCGAGCGACCCGTCCTCCAGGATCATCCCGAGCCCGCGGCGGGCGGCCTCCTCGTCCCAGGGCAGGTGCTCGAAGGCGTAGAACTCGCGCATCATCTCCACGAGCAGCTCCGTGCGGGTCGCGTCCGCCCGCTCGAAGACCACCCCGTCCGGCTCGTTCGTGGCCATGGCCGCGCGGCAGGTGAAGGTCCCCGGCAGGCTTCCGTCCACGACGCAATATATCGGGGGAGCCGGTCACGTGACACCGGCTCTCCGTAGCGACCCTTTCGCGACCCCGGATGTATCCGTTGGCCCGGAAAGCTCTTCCCCGATCGCCAGAACGAGATGCTTGACTTTTGCAGTTGCGCGACGCTTCTTGACGGAACATATGCGGTACAGTCCTGCCTACCCTTCTCCCGGAGAACGTGCCATGAGAGCACGGATCACGTTGGTGCTGGCTGCATCCCTCGGCCTGGCTGCGTGCCAGGGCGATGACCTCGCCCCCACAGGCGCATCGCCCTCGAACGCAGCCGCGGCGCAGGAAGACCTCTTCACACTCGTCGCGAGCCCGGCGCTGAACAGCGAGCAGCGGAACCTCCTCGCCACCATCCGCGGCCGTCCGTCCACCTCGGAGCTGAACGTGGCCCGTATCGCGGGCGCGCCCGCCTCGCTGCTGCAGCAGGGCAGGGCCGTCCGGCTCATCCTCGCCCCCGGCAGGCAGGTGGTCGCCATCGGTGACTGGACCGAGCAGCGGGCGCCGAACGACCTCTCCTGGAGCGGCGTCATCCAGGGCGAGCCCGGGACCGTGCAGCTCGTGCTCAACAGCGCCGGCGTGACCGCCACCGTCCGCACGGAGCGGAGCCAGTACTTCATCGAGCCGCTGGTCGGCGGCGGTCTGCACGCCATCTCCCGGATCGAGCAGGCCAACCTCCCGCCGGAGCACACCGCGGACAACCCGTCGGGCGTCGCCTCCTTCGCCGGCTCGCCGCTCGGCGACAGCCCCTTCCAGCCGGGCGCCGCCTACTCGGCCTCGCTGGCGGCCGCCACCACCCAGACGGTGCTGGTGGTCTACACCGCCTCGGCCGCGTCCGCGTCGGGCAACATCACGGGCGCCATCCAGCTCGCCGTCGACGAGACCAACAGGTCCTACTCGAACAGCGCCGTCAACATCACCTCCTCGAAGGTCCACGTCGCGCAGGTGACGTACAACGAGGCCAACCGCAGCTTCTCGCAGCACGTCAGCGCGCTGCGGAGCACCACGGACGGCATCATGGACAACGTCCACACCCTGCGCAACACGTACGCGGCCGACCTCGTGGTGCTGGTGGTGAACGACAGCGAGGCGTGCGGGATGGCGGCGGCGATCAAGGCCACCGCCTCCTACGCCTTCGCGGCCGCGCACTACACCTGCATCACCGGCTACTACTCGTTCGGGCACGAGATCGGGCACCTGCAGGGCGCCCGCCACGACCGGTACGTGGACAGCAGCACCTCCCCGTACCCGTACGGCCACGGCTACATCCCCGCGAGCAAGTCCTGGCGGACCATCATGGCCTACGGGAACAACTGCAACAACTGCACGCGCATCCAGTACTGGTCCAACCCCAACGTGACCTACGGCGGCGTGGCGATGGGCACCACGACGTACGAGAACAACGCGCGGGTGCTCAACGAGACCGCCTCCACGGTCGCGGCGTTCCGGTAGGCGCACCCCGCCAGAGCAGGACACACGGGGGCGGGGCCGACGCTCGGCCCCG
>DATAAL010000183.1:0-4933 GCA_036260145.1 Longimicrobiaceae bacterium
AGCTACACCGTGGCCGGCCAGGTGACGCTCCCGCAGGCGGCGACGGCGTGGGACATCGCAGCGGTATCGGACCTGACCTGTGACGGGAAGCCGGATCTGGTGCTGCAGAACACCAGCTCGGGGGCGGTCACGATCTGGCACATGAACGGCACCACCTATACGGGGCAGACCTCCTCCCTTCCCACGGTACCCGTGGCGTGGCGGATCGCCGGGGCGGCGGACCTGACCGACGATAACAAGAACGACCTGGTGTGGCAGAACATCAGCACGGGACAGCGCTCCATCTGGCACATGGGCTGCGCCAGCTGGCCCGGGCAGTACACGATGCTCCCCACGATGCCCCTGGCCTGGCAGATCGCTACCGCCTTCAAGTGGTAGGGAGGGTCCGGAGCGCCGGGGTGGGTAGAATGGAGCCGGGGCTTCCCGGCTTTTAGCCGCCGGGCGAGCGGCGCGGTCGAAACGCACTCGTCTGCATAGGAAAGCCCTCCGATGGACGTGACC
Source organism: Longimicrobiaceae bacterium (assembly GCA_036260145.1). GTDB lineage: Bacteria > Gemmatimonadota > Gemmatimonadetes > Longimicrobiales > Longimicrobiaceae > JAFAYN01. The sequence goes on from DATAAL010000183.1 coordinate 502, forward strand.
CATCGGAGGGCTCCTTTGCTTCGTCTCCCGGACCACCGGGCTCCGGGATGGCTCATGGCACGCCCACACCCGCCGTTCAGATCCGGTCCAGCGCCTGCTCCAGGTCCGCCATCAGGTCCTCCACGTCCTCCACCCCGCACGACAGCCGCACGATCCCCTCAGAAAGCCCCATCGCCTGGCGCCGGTCCACCGGGACCGAGGCGTGGGTCATCAGCACCGGGTGCCCGATCAGGCTCTCCACCCCGCCCAGCGACTCGGCCAGGGCGAAGATGCGGGTGCCGTTGACCAGCGCCCGCGCCCGCTCCAGCGAGCCCATCTCCACCGTGATCATCCCCGTGAACCCGCTCATCTGCTGCCGGGCGAGCTCGTGCTGCGGGTGCGAGGGGAGACCGGGGTAGTACACGCGCTCGATCCTGGGATGGCTCTCCAGCCACTCCGCGATCCGCATCCCGCTGGCGTTGTGCGCGGCCATGCGCAGGTGCAGCGTCTTGGTCCCGCGCAGCGCCAGCCAGCAGTCCCACGGCCCCGGGACGGCGCCCGCGGCGTTCTGCAGGAAGCGGAGGCGCTCGTGGATCTCGTCGCTGGAGATGACCAGCAGCCCGCCCACCATGTCCGAGTGACCGTTGAGGTACTTGGTGGTGGAGTGGAGGACGATGTCCGCCCCCAGCTCCAGGGGGCGCTGGTTGTACGGGGAGGCGAAGGTGTTGTCCACGCTGAGCCACGCCCCGGCCGCGTGGGCGATCTCCGCCGCCGCGGCAATGTCGGTGAGCCGCATCATCGGGTTGGTAGGCGTCTCCACGTGCACCAGCCGGGTGTTCGGGCGGAGGGCAGCGTGGATCTCCTCCAGGTCGGAGCTGTCCACGAAGGTGAACTCCACCCCCATCCGCGAGATCACCCGATCGAAGAGCCGGAAGGTCCCCCCGTACACGTTCTCGCCGCACACCACGTGGTCGCCCGCCGAGAACAGCTTGATCATGGTGTCGGTAGCGGCGAGCCCGGAGGCGAAGGCCAGCCCGTACCGCCCTCCCTCCAGCGAGGCGACGTTCCCCTCCAGCGCCTCGCGGGTCGGGTTCTGGGTGCGGGCGTACTCGTACCCCAGGTGCCTTCCGAGCTCGGGCTGCACGTAGGTGGAGGTCTGGTACACCGGGGTCATGATGGCCCCGGTGGTGGGATCGGGGCGCTGGCCCGCGTGGATCGCGCGGGTGCCGAAGCGGAGGCCGGTGGTGCTGTTGTCGTCTCTCATCGTAGCTCTGCGTGTGTTCCGATCGTGGTTCGGAGGGGGTGGCAAGATAGGCCCCCGGCGAAGCGCCGTGCAACAGGGCGACTCCCGGATGCCCCGCATGCCCGTTGACACCGGGCCACACAAAGAATAAAGTTCTGATAAACTGGAGGCAAGGAAAATGATTGACGAAATTGACCTAAAAATACTGACGATTCTCCAGGAGAACGCCCGTACGCCGAATGCAGAGATCGCGCGGCAGGTGGGTATGGCGCCATCGGCCATCCTGGAGCGGATCCGGAGGCTGGAGGAGCGGGGGGTGATCGAAGGCTATGTAGCGCGGATCAACCCGGAGGCCTACGGGCTGGCGCTCACGGCGTTCGTCTTCGTCCGCGCGGACGAGCGCGCCGGGGCGGTGACCACCGCCGAGCGCCTCGCCCGGATCCCCGAAGTCCAGGAGGTGCACCACGTCGCCGGAGAGGACTGCTTCCTGGTGAAGGTGCGCACCCGCGGGACGCGCACCCTGGGAGAGCTGCTGCGGGAGAAGTTCGGGGCGATCGAGACCATCCGCTCGACCCGCTCCACCATCGTGATGGACACCATCAAGGAATCGTGGGTCCTCCCGGACCCGCATGGAGGGGAGGAGAGGAACGATGAACGCTGACGCCGCGGACGGGCCCCCGACCCGGGCGAAGGTGCTGGCGGCCTTCGCGGCCGTCTACCTGCTCTGGGGCTCCACGTACCTGGCGATCCGCATCGCCATCGAGACCCTCCCCCCGCTCCTGATGGCCGGCACCCGCTTCCTGCTGGCCGGAGCCCTGATGTTCGCCTGGCTCCGCATGCGCGGGGAAGCGGCGCCGGAGCGGCGGCAGTGGAGGCCTGCGGCGATCGTCGGCGGCCTCCTCCTCCTGGGGGGGAACGGCGGCGTGGTGCTGGCGGAGCGCACCGTACCCTCCGGGGTGGCTGCGCTGCTGGTGGCCATGGTCCCGCTCTGGATGGTGCTGCTGGAGTGGTGGCGCGGGGGAGGGACTCGGCCGACGCTGCGCACGGCGGTGGGACTGGGGGTAGGATTCGCGGGGATGGTGCTCCTGGTGGGTCCCGCGGAGCTGGCCGGGGGCGGCGGGGTGGACCCGGCGGGCGCGGCGATGCTGATGGTGGCGTGCGCGTCATGGGCGACAGGCTCCATCTACTCGCGCGGGGCGGAGCTCCCCAGGAGCCCGTTCATGGCCACCGCCATGGAGATGATGTGCGGCGGCGGCCTCCTCCTCCTCGCCGGGATCGGACGGGGGGAGCCGGCCTCGGTCGATGTGGCGTCGTTCTCCGCGGCCTCGGTGGCGGCCTTCGTCTACCTGGTGCTCTTCGGGTCGCTGGTGGGGTTCACGGCGTACGTCTGGCTGTTGCGGGTAAGCACGCCGGCGCGGGTCTCGACCTACGCCTATGTGAACCCGGTGGTGGCCGTCTTCCTGGGCTGGGCTCTCGCGGGGGAGCCCCTGACGCCGCGCGTGCTCATGGCGGCCGCGGTGATCGTGGGGGCGGTGGCGGTCATCACCGCCGGGCGCACTGCCGCCGCGGGGCAGCCGGCCGGGGCAGGGAACCGGTTCTTGCGTGTGTCCCCGCGCCCGCCGTCCGTTTGCTTGACGGGGGGCGAGCGGGATTTCTAGTTTCCCGCAGCCGTCCCGGTCCCGTCGGGTACCGACGGGCCTTCGTCATTCCAGCGGGGAAGAGCCGTGATCGATACATCGCGTCTGATGGTCAGCGTCTCCGGGGTCCGGGGGCGGGTGGGGGAGGGGCTCACGCCCGAGGTGATCGCCCATTTCGCCGCGGCGTTCGGGGCGTACGCGCTCCGCCGCGGACCGGGGAGGCGGGTGGTGATCGGCCGGGACTCGCGGGTCTCCGGCCCCATGTTCACGCGCGCGGCGGTCGCGGCGCTCCAGTCGGTGGGGTGCGAGGTGGTGGAGGTGGGGATCGCTCCGACGCCGACGGTGCAGCTCGCGGTGGAGGACCTGGGCGCGGCGGGCGGGCTGGCGGTGACGGCCAGCCACAACCCGATCGAGTGGAACGCGCTCAAGTTCATCGGTCCTACGGGGATGTTCCTGGACAGGGACGAGGGTGCGGAGATGGGCGCCTTCCTGGAGGGGGAGATCCCGCGCGCCGGATGGCGCGACCTGGGAGCCCTCGCCCAGGACACGGGGGCGGTGCAGCGGCACATCGACCGGATCCTGTCGATCCCCTTCCTGGAGGTGGAGCGGATCCGGGAGTGTCGCTTCCACGTGGCGCTGGACTGCGTGCGCGGGGCGGGGGGGACCATCTTCCCCCGACTGCTGGAGGCGCTCGGGTGCCGGGTGGAGGCCATCCACCTGGAGACGGACGGCCTCTTCCCGCGCGAGCCGGAGCCGGTGGCGGAGAAGCTGGGAGAGCTGGAGGAGCTGGTGCGCCGCACCGGAGCGCAGGTAGGCTTCGCCACCGACCCCGACGTGGACCGCCTCTCGCTGGTCTCGGAGGAGGGGCGGGCGATCGGCGAGGACTACACGCTGGCGCTGGCGGCGAAGCTGGTGCTGGCGCACCGGCCGGGGACGGTGGTGACCAACCTGTCCACCAGTCGTCTCCTGGATGACGTGACCGAGGCCGCGGGGGTCCCGCTGGTGCGGGCTCCGGTGGGGGAGATCAACGTGGCGCGGCGCATGCAGGCGGAGGGCGCCACCGTCGGCGGGGAGGGGAACGGGGGGGTGATTCTCCCGGACGTGCACCTGACGCGCGACGCCCCGGTGGCCGCGGCGCTGGTCCTCCAGCTCCTGGCGGAGCAGGAGCAGCCGCTGAGCGCCCTGGCGGCGGGGATCGGACGCTACGAGATCGTCAAGGAGAAGGTGGCGCGCCCGGAGCAGCCGCTGGACCGGGTGTACGACCTGCTGGCGGAGCGCCTGGGAGCCCCCGACGTGGACCGGCAGGACGGCCTCCGCCTGGCGTGGCCCGAGGAGCGGCGCTGGGCGCACCTGAGGCCCTCCGGGACGGAGCCGATCGTCCGGGTGATCGCCGAGGCGCCGACGCGCGAAGCGGCGATGGAGCTGGTGGAAACGTTGCGGGAGGCGCTTCCGAAGGTAGGAACCGGCGGATAGGGCGCGGCACGCAAGACACGGCGGGACCGGTAGTTGCAGTTGCCGTTCCCGCCGTACCCGTATCAGGATGTACGGAGGGAGACACCGGGGTAGTATCCGG
>DATAAL010000184.1:0-4099 GCA_036260145.1 Longimicrobiaceae bacterium
GGACGAGCACGGCGGGACCGCGGGGGTCATCACCCTGGAGGACCTGTTCGAGGAGGTGGTGGGGGAGATCGAGGAGGGCCCCTCGGCGCACCCGGAGATCTTCCACGACGCCGCCGGCGTGCTGCACGCCGCCGGGACCGGCCGTCTCCCCTACTCCTCCCTCTCCCGCTCCTCCTCGATCGGGGGACGCAGCGGGACCGCCAGCGCCTCCCTCACTCCGTGCCCCTCCACCGCCACCACCTCGAAGCGCACGTCGTCGTATTCGACCACGTCCCCCACTGCGGGAGGACGCTCCAGAATGGAGAGTACCAGCCCGCTGACGGTGTCCACCTCCTCGTGCTCCAGCACCACACCCAGCTCCTCCCCCACCTCGTCCAGCCGCACGGTCCCCTTCACCCGTAGCGCCCCGCTCGCGTCCCGGGTGACGTCGGGGCGGTGCGCCACCGAACCCTCCTCGATCTCCCCCACCACCTCCTCGAACAGGTCCTCCAGGGTGATGATTCCCGCCGTCCCCCCGTGCTCGTCCATCACCACCGCCATCTGACTCCGGACACGGCGCATGGCCTCCAGCACCGTCTCGATGGTGGCCGTCTCGGGGACGTAGGGGACCTGACGAGCATCGTTGACGTGCACCGAGCGCCGGTTCCGCAGCCGGCGGAAGAGGTCCTTGATGTGCACCATCCCCACGATCTCGTCCAGGCTCCCGCGGTAGATGGGGTACCGGGTGTGGGGGTGGCTGCAGACGATCTCCCGCACCTCCTGGAAGGCCGCCCCCACGGGGATCCCGATGATCCGCACCCGGGGGACCATCACCTCCCCCGCGGTGAGGTCGCCCCACTCCAGGAGCTCCTGCACCACCTCGGCCGACTCCTTGCGCAGCAGCCCCCCCGCCTGGCTCTCCCGCACGATGAACTGCAGCTCCTCCGGGGTCCGGTAGTGCTCTCCGGTGGCCTCCCTGCGGTTGATCCCCATCAGCCGCAGGAGCCCGTTCCCCATCGCGTTCAGCCCCAGGATCAGGGGGAAGACGGCGGTCTGGATCCAGAGGATCGGGGGGGTCACCCACATCGCCGTGCGCTCGGCCGCCTGGAGGGCGAGCGATTTGGGGACCATCTCCCCCACCACGATGTGGAAGTAGGTGAGGATCGCGACCGCCAGCACACTGGCCACGGTGTGGGCGGCCACCCAGCGGAACTCGCCCAGCGACTCCAGCCAGTGCGCCAGCCACTCCGCCAGCACGTGCTCGCCGTACATTCCCAGGCCAAGGCTCGCCACGGTGATCCCCAGCTGCGCCGTGGCGATATAGCGGTCCTGGCGCACCGGGTCGCGCAGGATACGCAGCACCGTGCGGGCCACCCTGTCACCCGATGCGGCGCGGCGCTCCACGGAGACCCGCGGCGCCCCGACGATAGCAAACTCCGCCGCCACGAAGAGCGCGTTCAGCAGGAGGAGGGCGACGATGATCACGGTGGCGACCATGCTAGTCCTCCGGCTGCACGGGTACCGCCAGCACCGAGTCCACGGCGTGGTTCGCCACGGCTTCAACCTCCAGCTCCACCCCCTCGATGATCACCCGCTCGCCCGGCTCGGGAAGGTGCCCCAGCTCCTCCACCACGCGCCCCCCCACGGTGTCCGCCTCTCCCTCCAGGTACACACCGATCCACTGCTCCGCCTCGTCCAGCCGCAGGAATCCGGGGAGCCGTACCCGCCCGTCCGGGAGGAGCTCCGGGCGCGGGTCGCTGCTCTTGAACTCGTCCGCCACCTCCCCCATCACCTCGGTGAGGACGTCCTCCAGCGTCACCAGCCCCGCCACGCCGCCGAACTCGTCCGCCACGATGGCCTGGTGGCTGCGCCTCTCGCGCATCAGGGTGAGGAGGCGGTCCGCCGTCACGCTCTCGTGCACGATCAGGATGGGGCGCAGCAACTCCTCGAGGGTGGTGGGGCGTCCCTCCAGGTAACGGGTGAAGAGGTCGCGGGTGTGAAGCATCCCCACGACGTTGTCGATGGTCCCCCGGTACATCGGGAGCCGGGTGTACGGGCTCTCCGAGACGATCCGCACCACCTCCGGCATCGGGGTGCCGATCTCCAGCGCCTCGATCTGCGGGCGCGGCACCATCAGGTGCCGCGCGGGACGGATCCCGAGCTGGAGCGCCCGCCGCAGCCGCCGGTGCTCGTCGGGCTCCAGGAGGCCGCCGTCGCGGCTCTCCGCGATCAGCAGGTCGATCTCTTCCGGGGAGTGGATATGCCGGTGGCCGACGTACCGGACGCCGAAGAGCCGCAGGATCAGCGCACCGCTCCCGTTGAGGAAGCGAATGGACGCGGAGAAGAACGCCAGCGACCACTTCATGGGGAGGACAGTGACGAGCGCCGTCCGGGTGGGGAACTGCAGCGCGAGCGACTTGGGAACCAGCTCTCCGAGCACCATAGCGAGCACGGTCAGCACCACCAGCACCAGCACGCTGGAGGTGGACTGCGCGGCGGACGGGCTGAGACCGACCCAGCTCTCCACGAGGGGCCGGATCTGCACCGCGATGGTAGCCTGTGAGTAGGCGCCGACGATCAGGCTGGTCAGGGTGATCCCGACCTGGCATGCGGCGATGTAGTCGTCGAGCCTCCTGGCGTCCTCCAGAACCGGGAGGAGCCGGAGGGCCCGTGCGTCTCCCTGCTCCGCCCGCTGCCGGATCCGGCTCCGCCGCACGCTGACTGCGGCGAACTCCGCGGCCACGTACAGTCCGGTCAGGAGGACGAGGACGGCGATGACCAGCAGGGGAACAAGCGTCATCCCCGCTCCTCCGGCTGTTCAGCCCGCCCGGTGCCGGCGCGCGAGAGGCCGAACGTGCGGATCCGGCCGCGTATGTGGCCGGGAACGTCGTCTGATCCGGTCAATCGGCCCGTCCTGTCTCGAGTCACACATCCCTGCCGATGCAGGGAGCACGCCAGCACCGTCCCTCCGGACGGGCGGTGGGGCGGCGAGGCTCCCCAGTGCAGGCTACACACCGGCTCCCGTCCTCGCAAGGACCGTGGGGCTTCCGCGACCTCCTCTTGCCCCCGCGGCTCCCCTGGAGCAACGTGTGTGCATGCGCCCCGGCACGCACGGCGGGGCGCAGCCAAAGCTCACGACCGTCGTCCAACGCCCATGCCCCACCCATCCCGCAGCGAGCGCGCCGTGTCGGAGGCGCAGGCCGAGCTCACCGGTCGCATCCGCGACCGGCTGCTGAACGCCCTGCACGTCGGCGGCCTCCGCCCGGGCGACCGCCTGCCGAGCATCCGGGAGGTGGCCCGGGAGACGGGGGTGGACCACCGCATGGTGGCAAGCACGTACCGGACTCTGCAGGCGGAGGGGCTGGTACAGGTGCGCGGGCGCTCCGGGGTGTACGTCGCGGACCAGGAGCGGCTCGGCCAGAACCTCCTGGCGGAGACGGCCAACTGGCTGGCCGGGGTCCTGACCGACGCGTGGAAGCGGCAGATCCCCCTCCCCGATCTCCCGGAGCTGATCCACCGCTGCACCGCGCAGTCGAGGATCCGGGTGGCGTGCGTGGAGTCGACCCTGGACCAGATAACGGCCTACTGCACCGAGCTCACCGAGCTCTTCGGGCTCCACTGCGTCCCCGTCTATCTGAAGCCGGAGCCGGACCGGGAGGAGCTGTCGCGCGTGCAGGAGGTGCTGCACCGCGTGGACTTCGTCGTCACCACGCGCTACCACTCGCATAGCGTGCACCGCGCCGCGCAGCCCCTGGGGAAGCCGGTGGTGGTGGTCACCGTGCACCCGGATATGGTGGAGGCGATCCGGAGGGAGATCGAGCGGGGAGACCTGGTGGTGGTAGCCGCGGACCCGGAGTTCGGGAACCGGCTCCGCGCCATGTACGAGGGTTCCCTCCGCGAGGGGCACGGGATCCGGGTCCTCTCGCCCGACGACGTGGAGGCCATCCGGGAACTGGCTCCGAAGGGCCCGATCCTGCTCACGCGCGCCGCGGCGGCCCGGCTGGACGGCATCGCGATCCCTTCCGCCCTTCCCCACTCTCCCACCATCTCCCCCCAAACGGCGCGGGAGCTCTCGGAGGTCATCATCCACCTGAACCTGCGCACCGAGAGGATGGGAGCG
>DATAAL010000185.1:0-5198 GCA_036260145.1 Longimicrobiaceae bacterium
GGCCCGGCGTCCCCGTGGTCCCGGTCATGGGGATCGGCGCCACCGACAGCCTCTACTTCCGGCACGCGGGGATCCCCATGTACGGGGTGTCCGGGATCTTCCTGGACGTGGACGACGTGCGCGCCCACAACCCCGACGAGCGCATCTCCGTGCAGTCGTACTACGAGGGGCAGGAGTTCCTGTACCGGCTGGTGCGGGCGCTCTCTGGCGGGGCCGCGTCGTAGCCGCGGTGGCTCGCCCGGCTCCTGGGAGGCGACGTCGCCGTGGCGAGCGAGCCGGAGCGCGGGAGCACCTTCACCGGCCGCCTCTCCCCGTAGGCGCCCCCGCAGCCCGCCTGAGCCGGAGCCGGCACCATGTTTTTTCGCATGTGACGCTCCACAGGGGCCAATCGTCATCTTCCAGACCGGACGGCGGGCGCCGCGAACTCCCGCGACGTCGCCTGGCTTCCGCAGATCCCACCCACGCAGATGATCCGAGCGGCACACACCTCCCTGCTCGCGGCGCTCGGCGCGCTCCTCCTGTGCCTCCCGGCCGCCGCGTGCGACGACCCGGCCTCCCCGGAGGACTCGGCCGCCCGCGTGAGCCTGAGCGACAGCACCCTCACGCTCTTCGAGGGCCGGTCGGACACCCTTGCGGCCACGGTTCTCTCCGCGCGCGGAGTTCCCGTGGAGAAAGCTCGGGTCCGCTGGTCCAGCTCCGACACCTCGGTCGCCGTGGTGGACTCCACCGGGGTCGTCACCGCCCGGCAGATGGGGACCACCCGTGTCGCGGCCGCCTTCCCGCGGCGCGACGGCAGTGTGCTCGCGGACAGCGCCACCGTGGTCGTGCGCGCCCCCCCGGCGGACATCGTGGTGCTGGTCCAATATGCCTTCGGTACGCTGCAGGCCGGCCAGACGGCCGACGCCCCCATCCGGTTCCAGGTCCTGGACCGGTTCAGGAAGGGAGTCCCCGGCGTGTCGGTGAGGTTCGAGCTGAAGGAAGGAGCTCTCTCCGCCACCTCCGCAGTCACCGATTCGCTGGGCGCCGTGGAGACCCGGATCACCCGGGTGCCGCCGCCCGGATCGCACATGGTGCTCGCCTTCGTCGAGGGGCTGGGCAAGGTCGGCGTCGCCATCCTGCTCGTGGACCCTCCGCTGCGGCCGGTCCTCTCCTCCGACTCGGTGGTGGTCTCGGCCCCCGGGTGCGTGGGCGGCGTGATCGCGCGCCTCTTCGCCCCCGACGGCCAGGAGGTCTTCTTCCGGAAGCCCACCTTCACCGTGCTGGACACCACCGTCGCACAGGTCAAGCACCCCGAGGGGGCCAGGGGCCAGTACGTCTACCAGTTTGTGGAGGTGGAGGCCCGCAGGGCCGGCACCACGCGGTTGATCGCGTCGTACCACGGCTTGGCCGACACCATCCCGGTGCGCGTGGCCTCGGACCAGGTGAAGACGTTCTGGGTGGAGCACAACCGGGAGCGGGCCGAGCTGGCGCTGGACGACAGCCACCGGTTCCTGCCGGCCGCCGCCTTCACCGCCTGCGGGATCACCGTGTTCGTCAAGGGGACCTCGTTCCGCAGCTCGGACGAGCGCGTCGCCACCGTCGCCCCGGATGGCACGGTGACCGCCCGGGGGCGGGGGACCACGCAGATCGTGGGGACCTGGCGGGACGCCTCCGCCACGCTGACGCTCGACGTGCGGGAGTATCGCATGGTGCCCGCCGACACCACGGTGGCGGTGGGGGACACGGTCCGGTACCGCCTCCTCGCCACCGACGCGAGCGGCGTCGCGGAGTCCATCCGGCTCGCCCTTCCCGGGGCCACCGGCACGGCCGTGGAGGCCCGGATGCTGCACGACGGGAATCCCCAGGCCGGAGTCCCCGCCGCCATCGCGGTCCAGCCGGGGGAGTCGACGGTTTCCTTCCAGGTGTTGAACTTCCAGCTCCTCAACTGGTACGGCCGGCACTTCTCCGGGAAGGTCAGGGTGGTGGAGCGGACGGGCGGCTGACCGCCGCCTAGTCCGTCGCCGACTCGGCCGCCGGCATGGAGGCGTAGAAGTCCTCGCGGAACCGCCCCATGTACGAGCGCAGCAGCTCCTCCACCCGCTCTTGGCTGGGCGAGGCCACCAGGAGCCCGGCGTGGTGGCGCTTGTGCAGCCGCCAGACGATCTCGGGATCATCGTACGCCGAGGTGTCCGGCCACTCCTGCCGGGCCAGGGAGATCAGCAGCCCCGCCGAGTCGTCGCGTGCCTCGGGGACGTGGTACTCCTCCCCCCGCGCGCTGGCCACCTCCAGCCGCGCCCACTCCCGCCAGGGGTTCAGCCCCGTGGCCGCCTCCACCATGTCCGCGATGTTGGCCCCGCCCACCCGCGCCGCCGTCTCCAGGAAGTAGAGGCGTCCGTCCTCCTCGCCGCGGATGAACTCGGTGTGCAGCGCCCCGCGCACCATGCCCAGCGCCCGCATCACCCGCTCGTCGAGCTCCCGGAGGTCGCGCGACAGGTCGGAGGCGCGCGGAATGGTGCGGGTGCAGAACAGCCCCCCGCCGTGGTACACCTCGAACGGCGGGTTCATGTAGCCGTTCGCCTCCGCGAACACGATCTCCCGCTCCCACGCCAGCGAGTCCACGTGGTACACCTCCCCCCGGACGAAGCGCTCCAGGAGGTGGAACGAGCGGCGGTCCCCCATCCCCTCGATCACGCGCCACACCTCGTCCGGGTCGTCCAGCTTCCTGATCCCGATGGCCGACGCGGAGGTGCGCGGCTTCAGCACCCAGGGCGGCGGCACCGTGTCCAGGTACTCGCGGATGGCGTCGTTGTGGAGGATGGGGACGAAGTCCGGCACCAGGATCCCCTCCTCGCGGGCTTTCATCCGCATCGCCAGCTTGTCGCGGAAGTAGCGTACGGTGGTCTCCCCCATCCCCGGGACGCGCAGGTGCTCGCGGAGCGTGGACGCCATCTCCAGGTCGAACTCGTCCAGCGGTACGATCCGCTCGATCCGCTCCGTGCGGGCCAGGTAGCTCACGCCGTGGATCACGTCGTCGCGCCGGTACAGGTCCGGCATGTAGAAGACCTCGTCGATGCTCTCGCGCGGCCAGTCGGCGTCGCGGAGCTTCTCCACGGTGATCAGCAGGACACGGCACCCCTGCCGCTTGCACTCCCGGATGAACTCCTGCCCCTTGAGGAAGCTGGACAGGCAGAGGATGGTTACCGGTCGGGTCTGGCTCACGGTCGCTCGGCGGGGACGGGTGGTGACCTGGACACGCTCCGGGAGCGGAGCAGCATCAGATCCCGTGCCAGATGGAGCCGGAGACCGGGCTTCGTGGCAGTCCCGCCACTCTCCCGTGGCACACCTGTGACGTACTCGCAAAACCCACCGTCTTTCCGGGCAGAGGACGGTTGCACGGCGGCCGATCGGGGGCGCTCCCCCGCCCGCATCGCCGCCGGGGAGAAGTGCGCCGCCCTCCTCATGAATCTCCGGACGAGCCATCCGACCCGTGCTCCCGGGAGCCGGCCGAGCCACGGCGCGCGCCCCGGATCCACCGGAGAGAGACCTCGCTGTCGAAAAATCCGAAAAGCGCTTTCGCCGGAGACGTCCGGGTCCGGCCCGAAGGCTCCATCCCAGAACCGGGCACAAAAAGCGAAGCCTGTCATGTCCACTCCTACGACGCGGCGTGCAGGAGCCCCGTGGATAACCGTCGCCACCGCCGTTCTCGCCCTGCTGGGCGCGTGCACGGACGAGGGCGCGTCCCCCATCGCGGCCCCGGAGGATGCTCCCCTCCTTTCCCGCGGCGACAGAGAGCAGCAGGGCCGCAGGATCCCCGACCAGTACGTCGTGGTGCTCAGGCCCGACGCCCAGGACGTCCGTGGCTTCGCCCGGACCATGGCCCGGGCCCCCAGGGACTCCGTGATGTTCGTGTACGAGAGCGCCCTCAAGGGGTTCGCGGCGCGCCTGGCACCGTCCTCGGTGGGTGCGCTCCGGCAGCACCCGCTGGTGCAGCAGATCACGGAGGACGAGTACGGCACCGCCGACCAGGCGGCGTGGGGGCTGGACCGCAGCGACCAGCGCGACCTCCCGCTCAACGGACAGTTCGCGCCGGTGGCGGACGGCTCGGGAGTCAACCTCTACATCGTCGACAGCGGGGTGCGGAAGAGTCACGCCGAGTTCGACTACGGGGTCCGGGCCCGGCACGCCTACACGGTGGTCAACGACGGCCGGGGCTCGGAGGACTGCAGCGGGCACGGGACTCACGTGGCCGCCATCGCCGCCGGCTCCACCTACGGGATGGCGAGGAGAGCGATGGTGCACGCGGTGCGGATCGCCGACTGTAACGGCGCGGCCACCGTCAGCGGCGCCATCGCGGCCATCGACTGGCTGCGCGCCAACCACGACAAGCCCGCGGTGGCCAACCTCAGCTACACCTGGTCGGCCCGGAGCGACCTCGACGCCGCGGTCTCCAGCCTGATCGACGCCGGCGTCCCCGTGGTCACCTCGGCCGGGAACAACAACGCCGACGCCTGCAACTACTCCCCCAAGCGGGTAGCCAACATCATCAGCGTGGGGAACTCGGACGACAGCGACACGCGGGCCTTCAACTCCAACTGGGGCTCGTGCGTGCACCTCTTCGCCCCGGGGAGCGCGATCACCTCGGCCTGGCACTCGGGGGACACCGACACCCGGTCGCTCTCCGGGACCTCCATGTCCGCCCCGCACGTGGCCGGCGTGGTGGCCCTCTACCTCCAGAGCGATCCCACCGCCCCCTCCTGGAAGGCGAGGGACGCGGTCCTCAACTCGGCGACGGTGGGGAAGGTCCAGGACGCGCAGGGGACGCCGAACCGGCTCGTGTACGCCATCCCCGTCTACTTCTCGGTCTCCGTGGACGGCACCAACTCGATCGTGGCGCCGGGCAGCTACACCTGGACGGCGCTGACCACCGGGGGGAACGGGAGCTACACCTACCAGTGGAGCCTGCAGAACCACCGCCACGGCTACGAGCAGACGCTGGGGACGGAGCGGACGCAGACGGTCGCGGTCTATCCCGGCGACGGCGATTTCACCATCACCGTGATCGCCACCTCCGCGGGACAGACGCACCGCGCCTCGATGTACGTCCTCAACTCGTCGGGCGGCGGGTGCGATCCCTCGACGTTCGGGTGCACCTTCGCCAGCTCGGACGGAGGGTTCGGGAGCGTCGAATAAGGAGGGCGGCCCGGCTCGGAGCCGTGGGG